>CAYQKO010000070.1:0-7135 GCA_964418205.1 uncultured Muribaculaceae bacterium | reverse complement strand
AAATAAAAATATTTAGAATTATGAAGGAAACTTATAGAAATCATCAGCACAGGTACGAACAAAAACTCAAAATTATGTGTGGTATTTTTAACCTTAACAACTCCTAAAAGCTTGCCGAACAGGTCTATTACTAAAACCAGTAAGGTTAAGAATAGTAAAATGAGTGATATGTAGCGAAGCAACTTTATGTTGTATTCACGTTTTTTCATACTCTCAAACCTCCCCTCTTGTATTGATTAGAGGTAGACACTCAACAACTGATATTCCCTAAACAAAGTATACTATTAAATATTTATAAAAACAAGCGAAGAAGTAAAAAAAGGGAGTAAAAATTTAGACTAGAAATTCTTAAAAATATATGTTACTATGAACTCATGAAGGAAACTTCATAAAAAAAGAATACCTAGCTTATAGGTGTTCCCAAATTTTTTTAGTGGTGCACCTATGTGAATAGGTGCTTTTTTATTAAATTTTTATATTAGTACTATAATGTATAATAAAATAATTAATAAAATAATTATTATCAATAGAGAGGAGATCAACAGATCTTTTCTATTCATACTTATCCCCTTTCTAGGGGACACCTAATTACTAGATATTCGAGTATTTATTATAACCATTTCTTTCTACTTTGCAACCGAACTTTTTGACAGATTTTGTCGAAAAAATTTAGACTAGAAATTCTCATAAATCTATGTTACTATGTACTCATGAAGGAAACTTCATAAAAAAAGAATACCTAGCTTATAGGTGTTCCCAAATTTTTTTAGTGGTGCACCTATGTGAATAGGTGCTTTTTTATTAAATTTTTATATTAGTACTATAATGTATAATAAAATAATTAATAAAATAATTATTATCAATAGAGAGGAGATCAACAGATCTTTTCTATTCATACTTATCCCCTTTCTAGGGGACACCTAATTACTAGATATTCGAGTATTTATTATAACCATTTCTTTCTACTTTGCAACCGAACATTTTGACAGATTTTGTCGATTATTGACAGATATTTAGAAATAAGTATGTTACATATGATATACTTATATTAGTAAAAGAGGTGATAAGATATGTTTCTTGTTGGTATCATTGCAATTTCTTTATTAGGTACTTTTCTTCATTTTACTTATGAATTAAGTAATCATAATAAATTTGTAGCCATATTTTCTGCAGTGAATGAAAGTACCTGGGAACATATTAAGATATGCTTAACTGCGACGATAATATGGAGCTTATATGATGGATATGTTTATGGATTAAACCCGAACTACTTTATTGCAAAAAGTATGAGTCTATTAGCTATTATTGTACTCATCCCCACTATATTTTATTTATATACTTTTTTCACGAAAAAATCCATTTTAGTAGTAGATATTATTTCTTTTTATGTAGTAGTTGTACTATCCCAATTCGTATTTAGATATTTTATTCAGATAGATGCTTTACCATTTATATTCTCTTATTTCAGTTTCATATTATTAATCATACAATTTGCTTGTTATATGCTTTTAACACTTCATCCATTGAAAAGTTTTCTATTTAAAGATCCAATTTCCAAAAAATATGGATTAAAAGGACATACAGAAATGGATCATCATTAATTCTAAGAAATAATCCCAAAGAATCTTTGGATTTAAAAAAATGTTTTATAAAAACATTTTTTTTGCTGTTCTCATCATTTGAGCAGTATAACCCATTTCATTATCATACCAGGCAACCACCTTAACAAGTTGTCCCCCATCACACTCTAACACACTCGTTAAAGATAAATCGACCAATGCACCAACTCTTTGCCCAATTACATCACTAGATACTACAGGATCATCCGTCACAGAAAGACTTTCCGATTGATTTGCAATAAAAACCTGGTTTAGTTGTTCTACACTCACCTTATCTTTTAATTCCAATACTAAGTCAATCATAGATCCATCTGTCACAGGCACACGATAAGCACCACCACTCAAACGTCCTTCTAAATTAGGCAAAACTTTTCCAATCGCAGTTGCCGCACCTGTAGTAGAAGGAATAATATTAGCCGCACAAGCTCTTCCCCTTCTAGAACGATATCCTTTCTTATGAGCAATATCTAACGTAGCTTGATCATTTGTATATGCATGAATCGTACTCATATAGCCCTTTACAATTCCAAAATTTTGATCTAAAACATTCAATACTGGAGCAAGACAATTCGTTGTACAAGAAGCAGCAGAAACAATCACTTCACTACCATCTAAAATACTATCATTTACCCCATAAACAATTGTCTTCATCTCACCCTTACCAGGTGCTGAAATTAAAACCTTTTTAGCTCCTGCTTCAATATGTTTATAAGCATCTTCATACTTCGTAAATAATCCTGTACATTCCAAAACTAAATCAACACCCAGACTAGCCCACGGTAAACTACTTGGATCTTTCTCAAAAAAAACTGGAATTTTCTTCTCATTGTTAATAACAATATAGTTATCCACACTCGTGATAGCTTCCTTATGAAAACTTCTATGTGTCGTATCATATTTTAACAAATATGCTAAATCATCCGCCTGTGTTAAATCATTAATCGCTACAACATCAAAATCCGTACCTGTAATCATCTCTCGAAACGCAAGTCTTCCTATTCTTCCAAACCCATTAATTGCAACTTTTATCATTTTTACCTATCCTTTCCAATATACAACCTTAGCCTATAAATTCACGTAATATCGAATCATCTGGAACAAATTCACTTGGAATTGAGAAAAAAGCCTGTAAATAATTTATCAATCTTCTAGATTCATTAAAATATGGACTATCCATTCCAACCGAATACAAAAGAGGATTTGCATAAACTTTCAATACACCTATCTCATAAGCCAACGCCGTGTTAATAATCATATCCGCTTGATAAACATAAGGAAAAATATACTTCTCTTCCCCAGAACGAACCACTTGCCATTCTTTTATCGTATCCGAAACCGTTTTTCCTCTCGTTCGATTATCCCTAACAATCCTTCTTATCAAACGTAAATCTAACGTACTAATATAATTATGTCGATCAATATTAAGTGGAATAAAAGGACTCAAATATATCTTAAATTTATATTTCGAATCAATATAAGGAATCAAATCATCATTTAAACAATGAAGTCCCTCAATTAACAAAATACTATTTTCTTCTAACTTTAATTTTTGTCCCTTAAAAATCTTTTTTCCAGCCACAAAATCATACTTAGGAATAGAAACCTCTTCCCCTTTTAACAATCTTTGCAAAGTATCATTAAACAACTCCAAATCAATCGCTTGTAAACATTCAAAATCATATTCCCCTTTATCATTTTTTGGAGTATCCACACGATCCACAAAAAAATCATCCGTTGACAAACCTACTGGTTTTAATCCTCGACTACGTAAAAAAGCACTTAAACGTTTCATTGTTGTAGTTTTTCCACTAGAAGAAGGCCCCGCGATCAAAACCAAACGAATATCACGAGAAGACAGAATAGCATTACATGCCGAGATAATATCCTCTTCAAACAAAATCTCATTGGACTCAATAAACCGGTTTATCTTAGAAGAACTAACCAATCGATTCATCTCAGCTACATAAGGAACTTCCATCTTCCTTAACCATTTCTTCGTTTCCATAAAATTACTAACAATATTTTCATAATGAACATACTCTGGAATACTTTCCCCACTTACCACATTAGGACAAACCAAAACAATACGATTTCTTCCTAAAAACACCAGTTCAAAACGATGAATCACACTTGTATCATAAGGCATCAACGTATAAAAATAATTCAAAGTATTCTTTAATCGATACATGGTTACCACAGAACTACTTATCGTTTGTAAATTCATTGCTTTCTCTTCTTCATTTTTATTCATTAAATACTGATAAGCATCCTGAACATCCAAATTATACTTAATAAAACGCAACTTTTGAGAAACATTACTAGCCATTTGTCCTTTAATTTTAGACACATCTTCACTTGTTAAATTATGAGGCATAACGATCTCACTTAAAATTCCCTTTGGAACACTATGTAGAAATACCACTTCACAATCTGAATAAATTTCTTTCACAGACAAATAAAACAAAAATTTCAAAGCACTTTGATAAATTTTATAACCATTTAAACTAGTAACATCTAAAAAGTCAATAGAACAACTATTCTTTACCTTAGAATCCAACGAAACAACCTCATTCCCAACAGAAACTGCAATCGGATCTTTCACAGCAAATTTCAAACTAACATCATAATAAGATGTACCAGCTTCAAATTCTTTCACCTGACCTTGATAAGTAACTTTTACATTATGCATAGTATCTCACAAGCCTCTCCTATTCTTAAACATTTTAACACAAATCACATTTTTTTTGAATAGATTTCAAAAAATTTTACTAAGATAATAATAGGTGACAAAAATGAACATAATTCCAACAGTACTAGAACGTGAGAATAACAAAGAAGTAGCATATGACTTATATTCAAGAATGCTTGAAGATCGTATTATTTTCCTTACAGGAGAAATCAATGACACAACTGCGAATATGATTATAAGCGAACTATTATATTTAGATTCCAAAAGTAATGAAGACATTTACTTATATATTAATAGCCCAGGTGGAGTCGTAACAAGTGGAATGGCTATCTATGATACCATGAACTACATCAAAAGCGATGTAAAAACCATTTGTACAGGTATCGCAGCGTCCATGGCTGCATTCTTACTTTCCTCAGGAACAAAAGGAAAAAGATGTGCCTTAAAAAATGCTGACGTAATGATCCATCAACCCCTAGGAGGTATGGAAGGACAAGCATCTGATATGAAAATAGCTTGTGAAAGAATCTTAAAAATGAAAGAAAAATTAAATAAAATTTTAGCCAAAAACACTGGAAAACCATTAAAACAAATTGAAAAAGATACGGATCGTGATTACTATCTATCCAGTGAAGAGGCCAAAAAATATGGACTTATAGATCAAGTACTATAAGTCCTTACAATTTATAAAAATAATGTTTCCTACTCTTCCAATATAAATAAACACCCACAGCAAAACCAATTGGAATAATCATATAATAAGAAGTATCCATTCCTGTTTCAGGATTTTCAAAATCATCATGATCATCCTCTGGTGTAGTAGGAACTACACTCGTACTTTTACATTCATCCAAAACATTTGGATAACTATTTAATACTTCATCAAACAAAGAATTCCCATATTTTAATACTTCAGTAGAATAAGTTGTATTCCCATTTATAATATGAGTCATCGTATAAATATGTTCTATTTCCGTCTCACTCAAACACTTATAACTTTCAGACTTAACAAAACAAACATGATGATAGGTTTCCTCTGAAACCTCATTTCCATCCTCATCATAATAGTTTCCATCTTTTTCAACACAAGAATTTGTTACAATGCCACAACTGTTCTCATAAGTTTCTTTATCAACCAACTTGCCATCTATATCATAGTATTTATCACCATCTACTCTACAAGAAAAACAGCTTTTTAGATATTCACTTTCACTTACAGAATTCCCATTACGATCAAAATAATAACCATTTTTCACTTCACAAGAATACTTTTCACTTGTACAACTTTCTAAATATTCTGGATAACTAACTACATTTCCATCCATATCATAATAATTACCATTTTCATACTTACAAACTGGTAACTCCACCTTCGTTGTTGATAACGTAATCGTACACGTGTCAGATATAGAATCTACCCCATCCAAATACACAGTAACGACTAAATAACGTCCAACCGTTAAAACCTCATTACTCTCCAAAGAAATCAAATAAGCACCAGGATTATTACTATCTTCTAAAATAGTACCACTCCAACCATCTGCCAAAACATGACTACGATAACGAAAACTAGAATCACTTAACTTTAAAGTAGCTTCATAACGAGAATAACTACCTTCTATAATTTCCAATCCCAAATAAATCTTTGTATCAGTACCTTGATTTACAACAGAAACACTATTCCCATCCAAAGTAGTATTGGTTAGCCCTTCATCTGTCGCTCCAAAAATAGCTCCTTTCACAGATGCACTTGCCATAACTGGCAAAATGAAAAAAGACATAAAAACAAACAACATTTTTTTCATATTACAAACCTCCATGTATAGCTGTTTATTATAACATCTTTTTTTTAAAAGTAAATATCAACTTTTATGCTGTTCCACTAACTTACGCATCTTAATAAAATGATGATTAATCCCACTTTTACCAATTCGATAATTCGTCTCCGTAGAAATAATATAACTTAATTCTTGATAAGAACACTCTGGATATTTCAAACGATATTCTAAAACAATCCTTGTCTTCTCATCCAAAAGACCCATCAAATCATTCTCTTTCATATATTCAATATCTTCAATTTGCTTCAATCCAGTAATTGTAGTTTTCTCTTGATTCGCTAGTTCACAATTATTCAACCGGTTTACCATATTCTTATGATCCCGATAAATACGTATATCTTCAAAATAAAATAAACTATTGGAAGCTTGAAACATCCGAATCATATCACTAATCTCTTCAGCACTTTTCAAATAAACCATATACTTATTATTTCTCTCTAACACTTTACTATCAAATTTCATTTCATGTAATAAATCATTCATAAATTCCGCATCCGAAAGAAAAGAAAAAACAAACTCTAAATGATATCCTCCCGTAGAAGGATCATTAATAGAACCACTAGCCAAAAAACACCCTCGAACAAAAGAAACCATTTCTTCAGGAGTATCCAAATACTCCCGTTTCATTTCCTTATCAATATTCAAACGTTTTAATATATCATTCACATGACCATTCAATTCCAAAATATAAATTTGCTTTGCACGTAACCTTTTTTGATTCCGAATAATAATATGAGGAGAAAAATTAAAAATACTCTTAATATCTTTAAATACCCTTCTAGCAACACTTCCATTTTCAAAAGTCAAAGTAATATTCGAATCACTCACCTTAGAATCATAACGAATCATCGCAGATAACTCACTCATTTGTTCCACACGATTCACTTCATTCGAACAAATTTCTTCCTTTAACTTCGTAGCAAACGTCATAGACCATCACCACCATTATTATAAAAAAAAACTCTATAGATATCAAGAAAATAGATGAA
>CAYQKO010000069.1:0-7251 GCA_964418205.1 uncultured Muribaculaceae bacterium | reverse complement strand
AATGTAAATATAGTGATTGCCTTCATTTAAACGAACCGTATGAATCATGTGTTGTGAAACAAGGTGTTTCCAGTGGTTTCATCAACAGGAATAGATATGAAAGCTATTTAAGAATTATGAGTGATATTCTTGGAATGAAAGACTATTCTGAAATATTAGATTCTATTGCGCCAGAAGAAGTAAACAAAAATCGAAAGAACGAAATCAGTAATTAAAATAAATGAACAAGTATGCAAAAAAGGTTTTTTTGTGTATAATGTATAGAAGTGATGCTTATGTATATTGAAGTTTTAGTAGAAATTACAAGTAAACATGTTGATAAAACATTTACCTATCAGGTTCCGACATCTTTAGAAAAAGATATCGCAGTTGGAAAAAGGGTTCTCATTCCGTTTGGCAATAGGACAATAGAGGGCTATATTTTAAGTAGAAAAGAATCTTCTGATATTGACGCCAAAGAAATTATAGAAGTGATTGATGAAGAGCCTGTTTTAGACGAAGAAATGATGGCATTAGGGAAGTTTCTTCAAGAAAAAACTTTAGCAAGTTTAAGTTCTTGCTATGCAGCAATGTTGCCAAAAGCCTTAAAAGCCAAACAGAAAAGTGTCATTCGCAAAAAAATGCAATGTTATTTAAAACTTACAAATAGTTATGAAGAGGTTTATCAAAATGTAACATCAGAGACTCAAAAACAAATCGTAAAGTTATTCTTAAATAATGATATCCTTTTAAAAAAAGAAGCAAATAAAATAAGTCCATCTGGTGTCAAAACATTATTAAAAAATGGCTTTCTGGAAGAAATGGAAGAAGAAGTATACCGTTATGAAGCCCATCCATTTTCAAAAGACGAGAAGAAAATTTTAACAAAAGATCAGCAAATAGCTTATAATCAAATAAAAAAAGGCTTCAATACCTCTCAAGTTTTTCTCCTTCATGGTGTAACGGGTTCTGGGAAAACGGAAGTTTATTTACAACTCATTGAAAGTGTTTTGGAAAATGGAAAAACGGCTTTAGTTTTAGTACCTGAGATTAGTTTAACTCCACAACTAACCAAAAGATTTATGAGTCGTTTTGGAGGAAAGATTGCTGTTCTTCATTCTGGTCTTTCTGATGCTGAGCGATATGACGAATGGCGAAAAATTCTTAGAAAAGAAGTGTCAATCGTTATTGGTGCACGAAGTGCTATCTTTGCTCCATTAAAAAATATAGGTATTATCGTGATTGACGAAGAGCACTCGGAATCCTATAAGCAAGAGAACAATCCACGATATCATGTTTTAGATGTGGCCAAAAAAAGAAGTGAATTATGGAATTGTCCTATTCTATTAGGAAGTGCAACACCTACACTTGGTTCCATGGCTCGAGCAAGCAAAAAAGTATATCAATACATTCCTCTATTAAAAAGAGCAAACAATCAAATTTTGCCAACCGTCACAACTATAGATATGGCAGAAGAAATCAAAAATCGCCATAGTATACTTAGTAGAGAATTAGAATGTAAAATGATTGAAAAACTGAATAAGAAAGAACAAGTTTTATTGCTACTGAATCGTCGAGGACATTCTACAACCATTACTTGTTCCAACTGTGGATATACTTATCGTTGCCCTTATTGTGATATTTCACTCACTTTTCATAAGTCATCCAACCAACTACGTTGTCATTACTGTGGATATGCAAAATTTAAAGACGATAAATGTCCGAACTGCCATGAAGATGGTTTAAACTATTATGGATTAGGAACGGAAAAATTAGAAGAATATTTAATAGATATCTTTCCTACGGCCAGAATCGTTCGTATGGATCGTGACACGACTTTAAATAAAGGAATGTATGAAAAAATCACCAATGATTTTTATGAACACAAATACGATATTTTATTAGGAACCCAAATGATTAGCAAAGGTTTGGATTTTCCAGATGTTTCCTTGGTAGGTATTTTGAATGCAGATGCATCCATGAATATACCAGATTACCGAAGCAATGAAAGAACGTTTAGCTTACTTTGCCAAGCAAGCGGTCGAGCTGGAAGAGCACGCACTTCCGGAGAAGTAATCATTCAAACTTTTTATCCAGACAACTATGTTATAAAATGTGTACAAAATCAAAATTATTTACAATTTTATCTATATGAAATGAATATTCGTCGTACTTTAAAATATCCTCCCTTTTATTATTTAGTATGCTTAACAATAAAAGGAAAAGACTATGAATTAACATCTACAGAAGCTAGAAAAGCAAAAAACTTTTTAAATAACCATTTCATGGATCATTGCATTATTCTAGGTCCAACTACCGCGAATATGTTTTTAGTGAATAAAGTATACCATTTTGAAATATTAATCAAATATAAAAAAGAAAAAAATTTAATACAAGTATTAAAAGAATTGGATAAAATGTTTTTAGTAAATAAAAAGGTAGAGTTAGATATTGATTTCTATTCTTAAAACATATAAAATAAAACTACAAAGGAGAAGAAATATGCCAAAATTTAAATTAATAAAAAGATACATACCTTATGCTCTAGCTATGGGTATCTCATTAAGTAATCCATTACAGGTAAAAGCAGATACTTTCTTTGGAAAATCTACGGAAGAGTGGGAAACAACATTCAAAAAAATAGGGAAAAAAGCTGTCGAAAAGGCCAGTGAAGCAGAAGATTTCGTGAATGAAAAAATGATGAAACCTATCGAAGAAAAAGGAAGTAAAATGGAGCTTTTTGAGCCAGAAAGTTTATGGCTTATTACAGATATTCCAGAAAAAAATCCAGAAGAAGAAAGAGACTATTATTTTGTAATAAATAAAATACCTACTATGAAATGGACATTTTTCTATGATAATCAAGGGAATAAAGTTTCCAGAAATTCGAAAGATTTAGCAAAAACGGAAATAAGAGAATTATATACTTATTTAGCGGATACGGATAAAACTTTTCGTGTAGAAACGTGGCTAGATAGGGAAACTGGTCAATTCACTGTAAATTATGTTGATTTTAATGTGGATTCTTTCTATGATCCTCTTACAAGGTCCGAATATGGAAGAATTGTTGATTGGGAAAGTCTAATTCCAGAAAGTAGTCGTCAAGAAAAATATAGTGATACAGATTTAAAAGCTATTCTAGAAAACTACTTGAATAACTTAAATTATTCTTTAGAAGGTCCTAATTTAGCGAGGAAGAAATAGCAAACCAGTGAAAAGAAGATAAATACAAAACAAACGAAAAAATAGGAGGCATAAAATGAAAAACACAAAAGTCGTATTTATGGGAACACCCGAATTTGCGGTTCCTGTCTTAGAAACATTAATCGAAAATACCAATGTTATTTTAGTAGTAAGCCAACCAGATAAAAAGGTAGGACGGAAGCAAGTATTAACCCCAACCCCTATTAAAGAAGTTGCCTTAAAACATAATATTGAAGTATTTCAGCCGGAGAAAATTCGTAATGACTATCAACGAATAAGAGAACTAGAACCTGATTTAATTATCACATGTGCATATGGTCAAATCATCCCCGAAGAAGTATTAAATATTCCTAAAATCGGTTCATTTAATGTTCATGCTTCTTTATTACCAAAATACCGTGGTGGAGCTCCCATTCATCGTTGTCTAATAAATGGTGATCAAAAAACTGGAGTAACGATCATGTATATGGATAAAGGAATGGATACAGGAGATATGATTTCCAAAGTAGAATATCAAATAAAAGAAACTGATAATGTTGGAACTCTCCACGAAATTTTATCCGAGTTAGGAGCCAATCTATTATTAGAAACCTTACCTAGTATTATCGCCAAAACAAATCCTCGTGAAAAACAAGCAGAAGAAGAAGCCACTTATGCGTATAACATAAAAAGAGAAGACGAGCGAATTGATTTTAAAAAAACATGTGTAGAAATCATCAATCAAATCCGTGGTTTAAATCCATGGCCTTTAGCAAATATAATCGTAAACAAAGAAGAATTTAAGGTTTTAGAAGCAACTTATGAAATTCAAACTCCTTCTTTTCCAAGCAAAGTTCGTGAAGTAAAAAAAGATAGTATTGGAATAGATGCGATAGATGGCACCATATACATAACAAAATTAAAACCATTTGGAAAAAAGACAATGGCTACCAAAGATTACTTAAATGGTATCAAAAAAGAAGATGTATTAAACTGGCATGTAAATGAAGAGGATTCTGTATGAACTTATATGGCTATACAAAAGAAAATTTAGAAGAATATTTTCTTCATATCCATGAAAAAAAATTTAAAGCAACCCAAGTTTTTGAATGGTTATATCAAAAACGTATCTCGAATATTGATGATTTTTCCAACATTAAAAAAGAAATCCGTGATAAATTAAAAGAGGATTTTACTTTAGAACTTCCAAAAATGATAAAAAGAGAAATAGATGAGGATGCGGAAAAATATTTATTTGAGTTAGCCGATAGCGAAAAAATTGAAGCCGTTTTAATGCGGCATAACTATGGTTTAAGCGTTTGTGTTTCTTCCCAAGTGGGATGTAATATGGGGTGTAAATTTTGTGAATCAGGTCGATTAAAAAAAGTAAGAAATTTAAATACCGATGAAATGGTGGGGCAGATTCTACAAATTGAAAGTATTATAAAAGAAAGAATAAGTTCTGTAGTAATTATGGGAATAGGAGAACCTTTAGATAACTATGATAATGTTATCAAATTCATTCAAATCATCAATGATCCAAAAGGAATTCAAATTGGAGCTAGGCATATTACTTTATCCACTTGTGGACTAATTCCTAAAATAAAAGAATTATCAGAGTTACCTTTACAGATTAATTTAGCGATTTCGTTACATGCTCCAAATGATACTTTAAGGAGTTTGATCATGCCAATCAATAAGGTATATCCGATAAAAGACTTAATAAAGACCTTACAAGACTATATAGCTAAAACAAATCGTCGTGTCACAATCGAATATATTATGTTAAATGGTGTGAATGATAAAATAGAACATGCGAAAGAATTAGCCAAATTATTACGAGGTATGAATGTCTATGTGAATCTAATTCCCTATAATGAAACCAATCATATAGAATTTCATAAAAGCAAAAAAGAATCCATAGATAGATTTTATGACACATTACAACAAGAAAAAATAAATGTTACCATAAGAAGAGAATTTGGGATCAAAATATCCGCTGCATGTGGGCAATTAAGAAGCAAAGAAGTGAAATAAAACAAGATATTTTGTTTCAAAATATTTTGTAATCAAAGAGAAAGGGAAATTTTACATTTCATTGATTCTATGTTAAAATGGAGTCAGATTTGGGGTAGTAGTATGACAATGCAAAAACAAGAAAAAAAGTTTGCGGAAGGAATGTGTTTCAAAAAATTATTTTGGATATTTTTAGTTGGTTGTGTATTTGGAGCTTATTATGAAGAAATATTAAACCTAGTCATTCATTATCATTATCATCATGAATTGGTTTGGCAACTTCGAAGAGGTGTTATATACGGTCCAATTTCCCCAGTTTATGGAATGGGAGCTATTCTTATGATTGGGGTATTAGGTAGAAAAGAAAGACCTGCTTATTTAACCGTTTTTTATGGAGCTTTATTAGGGGGTGGATTTGAATACCTGATTAGTTTCTTACAGGAAACATTTTTAGGAACCGTATCTTGGGATTACACAAATGAATTTTTGAATATCAATGGAAGAACTACCATTCCATATGCTTTAGTTTGGGGCTTACTTGCATTAGTTCTCGTAAAAGTCCTTTATCCAACCATATCGAATATTGTAGAATCCTTTCCTTTAAAATTTGGACAAATTTTGACCAATACTTTACTTGTATTACTCATTATCGATTTTGCAATTTCATGGGGTGCTTTATTTCGTCAAATGTTTCGTAATAATGGCATAGAACCAATTACTTTTGTGGGTGAGTTTTTTGATAAATATTATCCAGACGAAAAACTAAAGGAAAGTTATACGAATATGGTAGTTATTGAGGTGGAAAAATGATTTTCGTACTGCTTTCTTTTTTTTGCATCCTTTTCGGTATGATGCTATATGTAATCGTTGAAGTTCGTTTTAAAAACAATGAAATGAAATTAGAGAAAAATATCCAAAAAAATCCTAAAATAGCTATTTTAATACCAGCTCGTAATGAATCGAAGGTAATAGAAGAGTTGCTTCTATCTATAGAAAAACAAACTGTTTCTATACCAAGTGAAAATATATATGTAATTGTCGAAAGTGATAGTGATCCAACTTTAAACATAGCAAAGAAACATCATATAAGCTATTTTATAAGACAAAAATTACATTTAAAATCCAAAGGTTATGCTTTGCAAGAATTAATAGAAGATTTACATCAGAAACAAAAGTTTTACGATCTATATTTTATTTTTGATGCGGATAACGTATTAGAACCAAACTTTATTGAAATGATGTTAGAAGATTATTACAAAGGATATGCTGTATCCACAGGATATCGGGCTTTAAAAAATAAAGATCATTATTTTCCGATAAGTGCGGGGCTTACCTTTTCTTTTATTAATGATATAAGAAACCGTAACGCATTGAAACATCAAGCTAACTTATTACTATCAGGAACTGGTTATTACATTCACGGGGATTATATAAAAAAATGGGGAACATTTCCATTTCACTCATTAACAGAAGATTATGAAAGCTCTTTATATTATGCACTAGAAAATATTAGCACACATTATCAAGAAAAGGCTGTATTTTATGACGAACAACCAGAATCTTATAAAAAAAGTATTGTACAACGTAGCAGATGGATTAAAGGGTATTTTACAAATTACATAAAATATCAAAAATTATTTCGGGAAAAGTTAAAAGAAAATCCAACCAATGCAGGTTCGATACTAGAAATGCAAATGGGGGTTTTTCCTGCAATATTAATCCTTTTGGGTTTATTCTTCCTTATCATTGCAAATTGTACCAATCTATATCGTTTTCTTATTTTAATTGTTCTCATTTATGTTATATTATTCCTGATAACCATGTATTTATTGAAACTATCTTCCAAAAAACGAAAGCTAAATAAAAAATTATACTTTCAAGTCTTATTTTATCATCCTATTTTCATGGTTTCCTATATTCACGCTTTGTTAAGAGCTATATGGAAAAGAGATCTACCTTGGGAAGAAATCAAACATGGAGAAAAATAATTCAACTGTAAAGCAATTGTAAATTGACACGGGGGGGGGTAGTTATGATAGAATCATCATAGGAAGTCTATGGTGATTTTTATGA
>CAYQKO010000068.1:0-7266 GCA_964418205.1 uncultured Muribaculaceae bacterium | reverse complement strand
TATATTCCTATTATGCATTAGAAGCAAAATTAGTTTGTGGTAATATGACTTTTTCCTTAGCTACTGAATTTGTTGAAAATGAAACTTATACGGATGATAATGGAAACACTTATAGAAGATTTGATAAACAAGATTGTGAATTAAAAGCTAGTTATAGACTATTAGGTAAAATTAAGAAAAGATTTCCTAAGTTACCTATTATTATTGGTGGAGATGCACTATATTTAGGTAAACCATTTTTAGAATTATGTGATAGTCTTAAGTTTGATTATATAATAAGATATAAAGAAACTGATGCACCAACAATAAAAAGAAATTTTGATGAGATTAAGATAGTGGATGGAGCTTACGAATACCAAAATGAAATTATATTTGGTGAATTGAAGAACAAAGATTTTTATACTGTGAATGTTATTAGTTATAATGAAGAATCAGTTGATGTAAAAACTGGGGATGTTATGATTACTAATTTTTCCTATGTAACATCACTAAAAATTACTTCAAAAAATAAAGAAGAAATCATTTCGTTAGGTAGAAGAAGATGGAAGATTGAAAATAAAGGATTTAAAGAACAAAAATCAGATATCTTAAATATAAATCATATTTATACTAAAAATTGTGAAGGAACTAAAAATCTATACTTGCTGATTCAATTTGCCCATACATTACTCAATTTACTTAATTATGGAAACATATTGATTGTAGGATTAAAAACAACAAAAAATGAAGTAAGTGACCTAATTAAAAAAGCACTTACTTCAACGATTCAACATCTTAATTTAAATCGTACAATCCAATTAAGACTACCATGATTATACAACATTTGTTCTTTGAAATCACTATATTTTTGAAAAAACGCATTTTGCGTCTTTTTGTCGTGCTTATAAAAAGAAGAAAAATTTAATTTAAAATTTTTAAATCATAATTTTCTTCTTTTTTGATTTAAATTTTACAATTATAGTAAAATTTATTCTATTTTACTGCAATTTATATTTTTAAAGCTTTAAATGCACTATTGTTTGGCCTAAGTTAAATGGATCTAAATAAAAATCTATTACTCTACTATCTTGTCTTAGAATGGAATGAACTTCTTCCTTCAACTTTCCTGTTCCTTTACCATGAATGAATATAATATATGGATTTTTTAATTTCACTTGGTCTGTTATGAAATTATGGACTACCGTATATGCTGTAACCGCATATTCCCCATGCAAATCTAGTTTAGGATAATGACTGGAATACATATGAGAATTAATTTCCTTTCTCTACAGGGATATTTTGGCTAATAGCTTGTGAACCCGTAGTATTTGGGATAGTATTGTTTCCCGAGAAATTATTTGGAATATTGGCTGGAGCTACATTATTTTGAGGAGTTGCATTTGGAGCAATTGATGAATTATTAGTAGGTATTGAAATTGCTTCAACAGAGCCAAATCTTTTTTCGTATTCTTGTATTACATCCGATAATAAAGGAACAGAATTTTTAGCTCCATATTTTGCCGTTGATAAAGCTGCAGAAATATTTGCAATTCTTAGGCTTTTTTCTAAATCATAATTTTTGGATAATCCATATATAAATGCTCCATCAAAAACATCACCCGAACCAGTGCGATCTAGTTCTTTTACATTTATAGTAGGCATGATTTTAACGTTATTATCAATAGAATATAATACACCATTGTTATGTAACGTTACAATATTTATACTATTTGGAAAATAATTACTTAATTCTTTATATAAATTGAATAAATGCGAACCGTTTTCCACATTTACGGTCATCTTAGTTACTTTGCAAGCAAATTCTAGAGAGAAAATAACATATTTTGCAAATTTTGCTAATGCTGTTATTTCTTTTTCATCTGCATAATTTAATCCAGCCCCTATTACAGTAATGGCATTGGGATTTTTATTAAATGCTTCTAGAGTAGCTGAATATTCATATCCATCTGCATAAATAATTTCAGGACTTACATCATAATCATATTTTTTTAAATGGTATATTTCAGGTTCTACCATGATTTGTGTACGAGATGTAGTATTCTTATTTACTAAAATTAAAGTGGATGTAGTCTTTCTTTCATAATTAATTTCCACAAAATTTGTATGAACATGATTGCTATCTAGCTCTTTTTTTATAGTGGTTCCCAACTCATCATATCCAATAATTCCTGAAAAATAGGAATCTATGTTCCATTTTCCTAATAAATATGCAACGTTAGAAGCGGACCCCCCACTTGCTTCTAATTTTTCTTTCAAAACCATTTTGGAATTTTCTACAGGAAAATTATCCATTAAAAGTGTTGTATCATAAGTCACTTTTCCAATACTTAAAGCTATCATACTATCACCATAATCTTTCTATCTTTATATTGATTATACTATACTTTTCAATTTGTGAAAAGAAGAAAAACAAAACAGCATTCTTTTTTTTCAGATATTTGTTTTCCATTCTTTTTGTTAAATGGATAAATCGAAATTTTCTTACTCCAAACGAAATCATAAATCAAAAGAAAACCTCATCATGGGATGAAGTTATACGATTTTGCTTTAATTATTCTTTTCACATATAGCAGCTCTAGCCGCGGCTAATTTCGCAATTGGAACACGATATGGAGAACAAGAAACATAATCTAATCCTAATTTATTACAAAATGCAATGCTATTTGTTTCTCCACCATGTTCACCACAAATACCTAAGGAAATATCTGGATTTACTTTTCTTGCTTTTTCCACAGCCATTTTCATAAATCCCCCTACTCCTTTTTCATCGATTTGTTGAAAAGGATCTTGTGAGAAAATTTGTTTCCTATAATAGTCATTCAAAAATTTTCCAGCATCATCTCTTGAAAAACCATATACCATTTGAGTTAAATCATTCGTTCCGAATGAGAAGAAACTTGCAACACTTGCTAATTCATCCGCAACCATGCAGGCTCTTGGTAATTCAATCATAGTTCCTACTTTATAGGCAAACGATGTGTTTTCTCTTTCAAAAATATCTTGGATAGTATCCTCAATAATCTGTTTTACATATTTTAGTTCTTCTATATCTCCAACTAAAGGAACCATGATTTTTGGTGTAATGGAATAACCTTCTTTGTAAACATCCATAGCCGCTTCCATAATTGCTTTTGTTTGCATTTTCACAATTTCTGGATAAGTAATACCTAATCTACATCCACGATGTCCCATCATTGGATTAAATTCTTTTAATGATTCAATTCTATTTTCAAGTGTTTCTACAGAAATATTTAATTCTTTCGCTAGTTGTTCTTTTTCCATAGGAAGTTTTGGAAGGAATTCGTGTAAAGGAGGATCTAATAATCGAATGACCACTTCATTTGGACTCATAACTTTATATAAGGATTTAAAATCCTCTTTTTGATAAGGTAATATTTCTTCTAAAAATGCTTTCCTTTCTTCTTTTGTATTTGCTAAAATCATCTTTCGAAAATGCATAATACGGTTTTTTTCAAAAAACATATGTTCTGTACGACATAAACCAATGCCCTCAGCACCAAACTTTACAGCTTGTAAAGCGTCTTTTTCATTATCTGCATTGACATGAACTCTTAGTTTTCTATATTGATCCACCCAATTCATAAACTCTTTGAAATCCCCAGTAATAGAAGGTTCTACTTTGGAAATATTTCCTTGATATACAAGTCCAGTAGACCCATTTAGACTAAGAAAATCTCCTTCGTGAAATACTTTTCCTTCCCGAGTAGTCAAGGTTTTCTTTTCTTCATCAATGATAAGTTCACTACATCCAGATACACAACAGACCCCCATTCCTCTTGCAACCACTGCTGCATGGGATGTCATACCTCCTCGAATCGTTAAAACACCCTCAGAATGATGCATACCTTCAATATCCTCTGGAGAAGTTTCTAATCGTACTAAAATAACTTTTTTCCCATTTTGATTTGCTTCGATGGCATCCTTCGCATGGAAATAAATTTGACCAGAAGCTGCACCAGGACTAGCTGCTAACCCGCTTGCTATAACGACAGATTTTTTTAATTCTTTTTCATCAAAGGTATTATGTAGTAAACTATCTAGTTGATTTGGTTCAACACTTAAAATCGCTTCTTCTTTGGTAATTAATCCTTCCCGCACCATATCCACGGCTATTTTAACAGCAGCCATTCCAGTTCTTTTTCCAACTCTTGTTTGTAACATATACAATTTTCCCTTTTCAATCGTAAATTCCATATCTTGCATATTTTTATAATGTTTTTCCAAAAGTTTCGCATAATTTAAAAATTCTTCATAGATATGAGGCATCTCTTCTTGTAATTTGGATATTGGATTTGGCGTACGAATTCCTGCAACAACATCTTCTCCTTGAGCATTGATTAAATATTCCCCATATAAAGTATTTTCTCCAGTAGCTGGATTCCTTGTAAAAGCAACACCTGTTCCAGAATTTTCTCCCATATTTCCGTAAACCATTTCTTGAACATTGACAGCAGTACCCCAACTAGAAGGAATATTGTTTAGTTTTCGATAATAAATAGCGCGATCATTATTCCAACTACGAAATACAGCTTTTACAGCTTCTATGAGTTGTTCCTTAGGATTATTTGGAAATTCTTTTCCTTCAAAAGATTTATAAATAGATTTAAATTGACTGGTTATATGCTTTAAATCTTCTGCAGTTAAATCTAAATCAGAAGCATATTTTTTGCTTTCTTTATATTTATCTAGAAATCCTTCAAAATCACTTTTCGGATACCCCATAACAACATCCGCATACATTTGAATGAGTCTTCGATAAGAATCAAACACAAACCGTTCATTCGTTAACTTACTAAAACCGTCCGCGACTTCATCATTTAAACCTAAATTCAAAATCGTATCCATCATTCCTGGCATACTTGCTCTGGCACCGCTACGAACACTTACTAATAAAGGATTGGAAGGATCCCCAAAACTCTTTCCAACTTCACTTTCTAATTTAGATACCATTTGTGAAATTTCTTTCTCCAACTCCTCCGTTAGCTTTTCCTGATTTTCATAGTAAGAATTACAAGCTTCCGTAGTAATCGTAAAACCATTCGGAACTGGCAATCCAATCTTTTTCATCTCTGCTAAATTAGCACCTTTTCCTCCAAGTAAATCTTTCATATCCTTATTGCCTTCACAAAACATGTAAATTAATTTCTTCATCATTATTTTCCTCATTTCTATTTCTAACATTATTATAAGAAATAATACAAAAATAGCCAACAAAAAGTGAATTTATTGACTATTAATTTACTATAAAACTTTAGGCTTTGGCTAAACTTTTATGACAAACGGGTTGTTTGAACTCCCAATTCCCCCAGTAATTTCTACCTCAGAAGAAAGATTGATGACTCCTCGAACACCACTGCTGATGGTCACCCAGTGCCAGTAAGAGAGATAACCATCAGAATGCACATCAAACTCATGCGACGCCGTAATATCAACACTGAACAGACTTGGAGACATCGTCCAATAAGTATAACTAGAATAAGTATAATTTAATTTATTTAAATATCCATCTGCAAAACCTGACATCATTAATTCATCTACAGTGATTAAACCAATTGGATAAGTTAATTTCTGATTTCCAGCTGTATTACTTACAGTAAATAAGTCATTACTTGCATTCGGACAAACGAGTGTTGGCACTTTTGTTTTATAATATCTTTCATATGCTCCATAATAAGTAGTTTTACTAGTTGTTTGAACTCCGTCTCCGTTGTTTGGATAGTTTGTCGTGGAAGCTAAGCTTCTATCATTACAGAATCCTGAATCAGCTATATAACTAGATAATCCAGTATCTACAATATTTTGTTTATACCAGCTATCTAAATATTTTTTCATCATGGAACCATTTTCATTTGCATTCGTTTCAGCATAACTACTATTTAGAGTACTTCCATACATGTATCCTACATATCCAGGATTATCTTGTGCACTATTAAATACAGAATTATATTTGTTCGTATATCCTAAAGTACTATCGGTTAATCTCATACTTTGATTCGTACCTGTTGCATTTGCAGTGGTTCCTGCATAAAGTAAACGAATACTTCCATCTCCATTGATTCGAATGATCCGCCAGTAAAATCCTCCAAAATATACATAATTGTTATTAACACTTCCTCGGTAGTAATAACTTGTACCATATTCATCTTCCATAGTATATAATCCTTTATCCGATTTATCACTTTCTAACTCACTTTGCGTATAAGCATATCCTGTGATGTTATAAGTTCTTGTTTTGATGGTAGACCCTCCAGAACCTGTCGTTGTTCCATCGGTATAAGTTGCGCTTGTTATTTTATAGATAGTAGTACAATTTGCATAATTTTGATGTGGTTGTACCAAGTCACTTGAATCTGTATTCATACCCGCTCCGCAGAAATAATAATCTTTGGAACCATAATCGGTTATAGTAGTTGGATCTACATATTGTAAATTCCCAATAGTATATTTTCCAGTTGTAGAATCAAAGGTATAACTGGTTCCCATTGCTGGATAAATATTACTAGATGTTAATTTGCTGAATCTTGAATCGGTGGATACTTCACTTAATAAATCTGGATGTGGCATAGTAGCATTATAAGTTGTTGTAGTAGAAGCATGAGCTTCTTGCCAATCAATGATGGGTGCAGTCGTAGTGAAATCTGCTTCTTGTTTACTTGCTATTTTAGTCTTGGATATCTCTGGAGTTGTTTGATATTCATTGGCAAGAATCGCTTCATTTAACTTACAATATCCTTGTTCACATGGACTATAGTTACTTACTGTACCACGAATGACTACTTTGGAAGAAAAGATGGTATTGAATACTTCCGTATCTTCTAAAGTGATATCTTCATCTAACCAGATTCTTAGGGTATAGTCTTCACTATCTCCACTTCCTAAAGAACCTTTCATTAATATTTTGGAATCGATAGATCCATCTATCACAGTTGTGGTAGATTCATAGGTATCTAAGTTTTTAATTTCTTCTTTATTTAACATGACTCGAATATATTTTTCATCCAAAGTACTATTTTCTAAGATTTCTAGATTTACAGTATAACTTGCAAATAAATCACAAGTATTCGTTACAGTAAAGGAATAGGGAGTTAAGTTTTGTCCCTCACTATCTAATATGGGATAAGCATTTTGTAAAGAAATTGCATTTTTTTCATTACTTAAAGATAAACTCAAACAACTACTACTTACCTTATTCATTCCAGTTTGTTTATAATTTTGTATCCATACAGCATAACTGATACCAAGGAT
>CAYQKO010000067.1:0-7319 GCA_964418205.1 uncultured Muribaculaceae bacterium | reverse complement strand
TCTCTTCATACCAAGCATAACTTGTATAAAGAAATACTCCTGCTATTAATAAAATGCAACATATGGTAAATATTAGGATTCCTATTTTCTTATGATCTCTTTCTCTATACTTTTCTAATTTCATAGTTCCCCTACCTTCTTGAGGCATACATGTCTCTATATTTATTAATATAGCATTTATGGGGCATACTTGTCAATGTTAAAATGAGGCATAGTTGCTACAATCTTTTTAGAGAGGTGAATTATGCTAAAAGAGTATAGGCTAAAAGCAAAAATTTCACAAGAGGAATTAGAAAAAAGAACAAACATAGACAGAAAAACTATATTCCGAATTGAAAA
Source organism: uncultured Muribaculaceae bacterium (assembly GCA_964418205.1). Classification (GTDB taxonomy): domain Bacteria; phylum Bacillota_I; class Bacilli_A; order RF39; family UBA660; genus Ventrenecus. The sequence goes on along the minus strand of CAYQKO010000067.1, from coordinate 6,980 downwards.
TAATTTAAATGTACCATTATTAGATACGTTTGCTAAAATTGTTGTTGCTTTAAACTTAACAGATGAAGAAATCGCAAAGGAAGTAAAAAATAGTCTAAAAAGAAAATAACCTTTTTCCCTTCGAATAAAAATAGAGTCAAAAATAGAAAAGATTAATAAAATATATTAGATAGATTAGGAGGGTATTATATGTATTATTACGGTAATAACGGCTACTATGGTGGAATGTCTGGAGGATACCAAACTCCATGTTGCAACACTGGATATGCTGGATATACATCAGGCTATGGTGCTGGAGCAGCAATATGGATTGTATTATTCATACTTTTAGTCATCATCATAGGTGCTGGTTGGAATTGGAATAACAACAATAACAACTAAATAAGAAGGTTAAGGCCTTCTTTTCTTTATGGCGAGTCTCGCTACCATTAAAGCATCTTCTAAAGTATCACAACTAGCGCAAAATAATCCTTTATGGCAAAAATAAAATGTTTCAATTCCTGTCATGAAAACTAATTCTTCTTTGGATTTTCCACCCCACTCTAAAGGAAAATCCAAACGATTTTCGTAACTTCCAATTTGTTTATGAATTGCTTGTACACTATAACCACCACGATTAGAAGGGAAAACTGCAAAGAATAATTCTTGAGCTTTCATACTATCCGAAGTTAAAACTGTATCCATAAAAGGCATATATTCCGGAAGAATTAAAATTCCTTCTCTACTTTTTTCAATTTCCTTTAAAACCTTGAAAGAAGCCGCCAACTTATCTATAATTCTTTTCTCTATTCGATTCCAAATCACTTGGAAAATGGCGATAGCCTCTAAAAAAGCTTCATCCAAAGAAGTATGTTCACACCAAGTAGGATTAAAGTATTCTACAACTTCCGCTAAAGAAGAAACCGTATAATCCTTAGGATTTGTTAAAAACACACCATTGTCTATTGCATCAATTTGCAAAACAAACTCCCTTAAAAACATATTGTAAGCCTTTTCAACATCATCTACTTTTAACTGCCTTATATAATCTTTACCAAATTTTTCAAACAACAAACCAAAAGCACAGTATTTCAAACCATTCTCGCGGGTCAAAGCTTTTTCTTGATGATGATCAAACTCTCCAAAACCGATATCAAAGACTATTTTATCTTTAAATGTATTGTTTGAAAGTTGATTTGCTCTATAAAGCAAAATATCCCCTTTCACTTTTTCTAAAAATATAGTTGCAAAAATATCATCTGCATGAAAATGTCCTGCATGTGTGATACAATTTGCTTCTTCTATATTTGTTACAATCTTTATCATAAAAACACGCTTTCTATCTTCCATTATAGCACAAATAAGATTTTTCTTTTCTTTTTGTGATTTTATGGTACAATATTAATGTTTTTAAGGGGTGCGATATGAAGTTACCAGATATAGAAATTTTAGAAGAATTTGATAAAAAATTAAGACAAACAAGTAAAGATGTAATCTTTCCACTTACCAAGAAAAATCAAAAAATGATTGATGACATGATTACTTATCTTACGATGAGTCAAATAAAGGAATATGAAGAAAAATACAATTTACGGGCTGGAATGGGATTATCCGCGGTTCAAGTTGGTGTTTTAAAAAGAATTTTTGTTGTTGTGGAAGAAAAAGAAAATGGGGAATTCAAGAATTATATAATTATTAATCCAAAAATCCTATCCCATAGTGAAGAACAAATTTATGTTGGTGAAGGCGAAGGCTGTCTATCTATTAACCGTCCTGTAGAAGGAATTGTTCCACGATATGCTAGAATTAGTATCGAAGCTTATGATCGAGATGGAAACAAATTTCAAATCCGAGTACGTGAAGAGATATCTGTCGCCTTTCAACATGAAATAGATCATTTAAATGGAATTCTCTTTGTAGATAAAATTGACCCGAAAAATCCCTATAAAGATAAAGAAAAAATGCGAGAAATTTAATCTTGCATTTTTTATTTTTCCTCTAATTTCACACTGACAATTTTTGAAACACCCTGTTCTTGCATGGTAATACCATATAAAGTAGTAGCATATTCCATGGTTCTCTTTTTATGAGTAATAAGTAAAAATTCACTTTTTTCTTTCTGTTCTTGTAAATAAGCTCCGAATGTATCTACATTTGCCTCATCCAAAGAGGCTTCTACTTCATCTAAAATACAAAATGGTACTGGATAAACATTCAAGATAGCAAACAACAAGGAAATCGCTGTTAAAGTTTTTTCACCGCCAGATAGTAACTGAATATTATTCAGTTTCTTTCCTGGAGGTTCTGCTATAATTTCAATGCCTGTTTCTAAAATATTGTCTGGTTCTGTCAATTTTAACATTCCACAACCGCCCTTAAACATCTTTTTAAAAACAACTTGAAACTCTTTTTCAATTTTATCAAAAGCTGTAATCAATCTTTCTTTCATAATTTTATCCATCTCATCAATAATCTTATATAAATCTTCACAGGACTTTTCCAAATCTTCTTTTTGTTTGATTAAGAAGTCATAACGTTCATGAACTCTTTCATATTCACTAATACTTCCAATATTCACTTCTCCTAGATCACTTATCTCTTTTTTCAGACGATTCACCCTCATTCTAGCGATATCAACTTCCAAATCCAAAACATAATCTGCCTTAGCTTTTTCATAAGTAATATGATAATCTTCGCTTAAAACATTTAACAAATAGTCCATCTTTGTATCTAATTTTCCAATCTCTACTTCATGTGTCTTTAATTCTGTTTCCATCTTATGGAAAATAGAATTTTTTTCTCGATACGTATTTTCTAATGAAGAAATCGTAGAAGATATATCACTCTTTTTCGTTTGATACTCCTTTAAACGACGCATCGTAACTTCTTTTTCAAGTTCTACATCTTTTTTCTTTTCCATCAATTCCACTAAAGTTTGTTCCATACTTCCTGAACGTATCATGTTCGCATTCTCCAAAGATTTTTTCACTTCATCTAATTTTTCTTGAAGCATATCTTTAGAGTTTTTTTTCTGTTCAAAAAGTGCTTGAGTTGAAAAGATTTGTCGTTCCATTCTAGAAATTTCTTCTTCCAATTCTTCCTTTTCTTTGGTAAAACGAACTCTTTTTTCTTCCAAATTTTGTAAAGAATAATCATTGTTTTCTAATTGAACTTTTAAACTTTGTAATTCTTGACGATCCTTAATCGTACTATTTTGCTTTTTCATCGAACCACCTGTGATGGAACCTCCAGCATGTAAAATTTCACCATCTAATGTTACTACTCGATATTTATAATTTAAAGATTTCCCTATTTGATTCATTACATCTATCCCAGTAACTACCAAAACATTCCCTAATTGGTTTTGAATGACTTCTTTAAATTTTGCATCATATTTTACTAAATCGCTTGCTATGCCAATAAAACCTGTAACACCTTGAATTGCTTTCATTTCCGATGGATGAATATACCTTGATTTAATGACATTTAACGGAAAAAAAGTTGCTCGTCCCAAACGGTTTTCCTTTAAATAATCTACGGCTTGTTTTGCACATGTTTCATCTTCCACAATAATAAAATTACTGGAAGCTCCTAAAGCAATATCAATAGCTGTCGAATATTTATCTTCTACTTCAATACATTTACCAATGGTTCCATAAATCCCTTTCAATCTTGGATGATTCAGAACATTCTTAACAGAGCTTGGCAAAGATAAATCTTGCTCTAAATTCGATTCTAATAAATGAATTTTATTTTTCAAAATAAAATTATTACGCGAAGTATTATCAAGTTCTGTATCTAAATGTTTCTTTTGAATGGTTAATAAACTTTGTTTTTCTTCCAAATCCCCTAAAAGTTTACGATCATCTGCCAACTTCGTTTTTAATGCAGTAAACTCATCCATTACCAAAGCAAGTTCTTTTTGAATTGCCAATTCCGTTTCTTTCAAATGAACGAAATCTTCATTCACTTTTTCTTCGCTTACCTCATATTTCTGACGTTCTAAAAGCAAAGTTTGCTCACTTTCCAACTTAGCCAATGTCTCATTTAAAGTAATCACATGATTATTTTCTAAACTAATTTTTTCTTCTAATTCTATTAATTCTAACTTTAGACTCTCCGTTTCATTTGTTTCTTTATTATTACTAATTTCTAAAGCCTCTTTCTTTTCTTCAAGTTCTTTCACTTCTTTTAGTAAAACATTATAAACCTCATGAATATGCGTAATATCATAAGTTGTCAAAGAAATTTCTAAATCTTCTAATTCTTTTTTATAGTCCAAGTATTTTTTTGCCACAATACTTTGTTCTTTTAAAGGTTCAACGGTTAGCGAAAGCTCATCCGTAACTAGGCTCACTTTTTCTAAATTATCTTTTGTCTTCTCTAGCTTTCGAACACTCTCGGTTTTGCGAGTTTTATATTTTAAAACTCCCGCGGCTCCTTCTAAAATAACTCGTCTGTCATATGGTTTAGAATTTATTATAGATTCAATATTGCCTTGACTAATAATATTAAAAGAATCCACACCAATTCCTGAATCCAAAAACAAATTCGTAATATCTTTTAATCTCACTTTGGCATTATTGATGTAATATTCATTTTCTCCCGTATGATACAAAATTCTTTTTACTTCTACATCAACCAAATCCGTATTTAAAAAATGTTCTGTATTATCAAATGTTAAAGCAACTTCACAACGTTTTAACGGACTTCTAGACTCACTTCCGGCAAAAATAACATCACTCATAGAACTAGACCCTCGAAGACTCTTTACCGATTGTTCTCCTAAAACCCATCTTACTGCATCCACAATATTACTTTTCCCAGAACCATTTGGTCCGACTATCGCCGTAATATTAGATTTCAATTCAATATCAATTTTATCCGCAAAAGACTTAAATCCAAATGCTCTTATATTCTTTAATTTCATAACTACTTAGCCCTCTTTTTATATGCGTCATATGCCGCTTTTTGTTCTGCTTCTTTTTTGCTTTTTCCAATACCAGTGCCATAAACAATATCATCAATCATCACATTCACCGTAAAAGTTTTATCATGAGCTGGTCCTTCTTCCTTTACCAACTCATAAACCAAACTTTCTTTATCCGTTTGAACCATTTCCTGTAACGCGGATTTATAATCCATTAAAAAAATGGTTTTATTCTTAATATAAGGCGTGATAATATCAAGAGCATACCTCTTAGCAACTTCATAACCACAATCAAGATAAATAGCCCCCAAAACGCTTTCAAAAACATCTGCAATAATCGTATCATTTACATTATCTAACTGTCCATGTCCAACTCGAATATACTTATTTAAGCCTATTTCTTTCGCATATGTTGCGAGAGCATGTTCACAAACATAACTTGCTCGTATTTTTGTCATGTCACCTTCCTTTAAATGAGAGTTTAAATAAAAATATTCACTTGTAATTAACTCTAAAACGGCATCCCCCAAAAATTCCAATCTTTCATAAGAATCTATTCGATGTTCATTTGCATAAGAAGTATGCGTAAATGCAACTTGCATTTGATGTTTATTTTTTACGACAATATGGTACTTTGTAAAAAAATTTTCAAAATTCATAGAAATCAATCCTTTCCTTTAACATTATACTACACCCCTTCTAAAAATCAAAAGTTTATTTTACAAGGATTTATTTTTGTAGTAAAATATCTTCAGGTGATAGTAAAAAATAAAGGAGGTGGAAAAATGAAAAAGATTATGCATAGCATATTACTTCTTGGAATTGTTGCGCTGATAAGCGGATGCAATAGTCTTGAAAATGCAACAATTCATACAACTGTCTACCCTATACAATACTTAACAGAAACGTTGTATAGTGAACATTCCACATCATCTTCTATTTATCCAAATGGAACCGATGTGAATTCCTATACTTTAACAGAAAAACAAATTGGAACATATAGTGAAGGAACCCTTTTTATATATAATGGTACAACTTCCGAAAAGCAAATAGCAAACGAGCTAGTAAAGGAAAATAAAAAATTAAAAATTATTGATGCTGCCTATGGTTTGAAATATACCTATGGAGTCGAAGAATTATGGCTTAGTCCTAGCAATTTTTTAATGCTAGCTTGTAATATTAAAGATGGATTAAAAGAACAAATTGGTTCAAAATACATCAATGAAGAAATTGATACCAAATATGCTGAATTAGAAGAAACATTGTCTATCATGGATGCGGAAGTTAGAAAAGCAGCAAAAGAAGCAGCAAATCGTAACCAAGCTACAATTATCGCATCATCCAATGTTTTCAAATATTTGGAAGATTATGGATTTACTGTTATTTCTTTAGAAGACTATGAATTAAACTCTTCCACTCTCACATCATTAAAAAATAATTTCAAATCTGGAAATTATAAATATATTTTAACTAGAAGCGACGAAGAGGAAAGTAAAAATGAAATAATTGCAGAGATTAAAAATGGAACCAGTGCAACTACTATGTCAGTAAATATGATGTCTACTTTATCAGAAAGTAACATCAAAAATAATGAAACCTATATGACAATCATGAATCAATATATTTCAAATTTAAAAACTATTACAAACTATTAAAAAATATCAGCCAACACCTGATATTTTTTGAACTCTTATTAAGAGCATAAAACTTATTGGCTACCCTGGCTGGATTCGAACCGGCGAAATGATGGGGTCAGAGCCCACTGCCTTACCGCTTGGCTACAGGGTAATGCAAATTACGTATACAATTATAACTTAGTTTTGATAATTTTTCCACATTTTACACGCATTTTTTCTTGTTTTTTAAAAAAATTTATTGTATACTTAAATAGTTATTGGACCTTTAGCTCAGTTGGTTAGAGCACTCGGCTCATAACCGATCGGTCGTAGGTTCGAGTCCTACAAGGTCCACCATTTAAAAAAAATGCAGGCGTGGCGAAATTGGTAGACGCACTAGACTTAGGATCTAGCGCCTCACGGCATGGGGGTTCAAGTCCCTTCGCCTGCACCAT
>CAYQKO010000066.1:0-7367 GCA_964418205.1 uncultured Muribaculaceae bacterium | reverse complement strand
AATTTTTAAATTTCTAGTTTTTCCTTATTTTATATTACTTTCCACAGCATTGCTTGTATTTCTTCCCACTTCCACATGGACATGGTTCATTTCTACCAACTTTATTAGATACTACAGTAGTTTGTTTCTTCAATTCCCTTAGAGAAAAACCATTCTTTGTCCATATACTAGCAATATTTTTATATTTTTCTATAATATGAAATAAATTTTTTTTATCTTTGCTATTCAGTCTGACATGTAAATCATTTATAATATCACTTAAATCATATTCGTCCATTATACCTTGTCTCACTGCAGCTCGAAGGCGAGAATGCAACCTTTGTTGACTTTCTTGGCTTAAATAATTTAGTCTTTTACAAAAGTCTATGATACTATCATCAAACAAATCATTCTCTTGAGTCACCTCTTCTGTATAAACTTTATATTCCTCATACTCATTTTTCAGCTTAATCAATCCACTTAGATCTTTTTTGGATAACTTTTCAAAAATAGAATAATAATTATCACAAATGGTAAAATCCATATCTTTAACGAAATCATTCAATTTTTTTATAGATAAATTATAACCATGATGTTCTTTTAACATTTTTTGAAGCACTTTATTTTCTATGACACCATTCATTCTTAAATACTCAGATATTAGAACAGACAAGTCATAAATATCATCCGTAAACCCATGCCTTTCTTTTTTTTCCAATTCTTGTTTTTTTGATGATAAAATGCTTTTTATTTCGTCTGGCAAGAAAACCTTCATTTCATCTTTATCCAAATAACTAAATACATACCCCATTTGAAATAGTTCATCTTTTATAGAATAATCATAAAACTTTTCATGACTATTTAGTAAGTTCTTAATATCTTCCAACTCAAGATTATCCACGTATTTCTTAGCGCTTTCTAAAATCTTAAGATTCAAAAGAGAAATCGTTTGATTGGATAAATCATAATAAGACGAAATCCTATTTAATGCGTCCTTATTCATGGATTCTAAACATTTTTCTAAAGAATTTTGTTTTGGCTTACAATTCATTGTTATATCAGAAACAAATTCATATGATTGCATTTCACTCAAAGTACGACCATTATAAATCCAATAACGAAAGTCATCTTTTTTTTCTTCTAACATTTTTGTTAACTTTTTTTCTTGTACAGATGACATTTTATAAATACTTTTGATATTTTCAACTAGTTGACTTACGGAAAGAGGCATAGAAAAATTCTTAAATAAGTGAATAATCAAATTTTCTAAATCTACATTTAGAATATTCGCTAATGAAAGAGCATAATTACTTAGATTCTGAAAAGTTTCTTCCAATTTTTCTTTATCTAGAATTAAATAGGATAGAACTTTTTTTAACTGAATCAAGGTATCTACATCTACATTTTCATCTATCAAATCCTTATCGTAGTAATAATCTTGAAACTCAGACCATCCCAATAGTTGCACTGCAGAACGAATACCTACTCCATCTAAATTCAATTGATATTTTTTTACAAGGCTTTGTGGAAACGTTTTAGGAACAAAACCATTTACTAAAATATAAAAACTTAGAAAAGAAGCGAGTATTTCACAAGAAAATTCCCCATTTAATTTTTTACTTTCGATATATATATCATCAAATTCTTTTGGGATAACATAAGTTACTTTTCCCTTTTCTCTAAAAGCAAATAAATACCCATATTCCATAGAAGTTGGTGGATGACTCAGTAGAAATTTACGAAGAGAATCACCCTCTTGGTTATATAACATAATTCGATACATTTCCTTAATATCCCCTAATATTGTTTTTTCAAGGGTTTCTATCATCTCTTCACGGGAAACATTCTTATCCACATCATGAAAATGTACCTTATAAATTTTTTTTAAGGCTGCAAAATGAGATACGGTTAAACAATCCTTTAACATTAAGTGTTCCTTTGCATTTCCATCAATGATATAAAATTTTTCTTCCATTGTACTTTCCTCTTTCTAGGGATTTAAACGATTCGGTCCACGAAATAGAAATTGAGTTTCTTTAACGGATGATAGTCCTAACAACAACATGATTAGGCGATCAAGCCCTAATCCAAAACCTCCATGAGGTGGACAACCATATTTAAAGAACTCTAAATAAAACTTAACATCTTCTTTCAATCCTTTTTCTTTGGCATTTTTGACAATTTCTGGATAACGATGTTCCCTTTGAGCACCCGTGGTAATTTCTGTTCCCCTCCAAATCAAATCATATCCTAATAGTTCCCCATTTTCATCTCTCATGTGATAAAAAGCTCTTTTCGTAGCCGAAAAACCTGTAATAAAAATAAACTCATGATGATACTCCTCCATTGCAAACTTCTCTGCTAATCTTTCTGCTTCTGCATTCATATCTCCAATGTCTTCCGTTGGAATTTGATAATGATATCTTTTATTTAATTCTTGATATAAATCATTCAGTTTGATTCTTGGAAAAGGTTTCGTTGGAATGATTACTTCTTTTTCAAATACCTCTTTTATTTTCTCACCATATATCTCTTTTACTTTTGTTAATCCTGCAATCAATAAATCCTCTTCTAAATCCATAACATCTTCATAAGAATCAATATAACTAAGTTCTACATCAAAAGATGTAAATTCTGTCGCATGACGATTTGTATTGGAATTCTCGGCTCGAAAAGCTGGTGCCACTTCAAAGATTTTCGACAATCCTGCAGCCATTGCCATTTGCTTATAAAATTGAGAAGACTGGGCTAAATATGCTTTTCGATCAAAATACTTCACTTCAAAGACTTCACTGCCAGATTCAGAGGCAGCCCCTAGTAATTTTGGGGTATGTATTTCTATAAAATCGTTTTGATACAAATAATCCCTCATAGCCATTACAAAAGTAGATTCAATTTGTCTCACCAACATATTTCTTTCATTACGTAAATCTAAAAAACGATAATCTAACCTTGTATCAATATTCACCCCATCTAAATTGGAATAATCATATGGTAACGTATCTGCGATGGAAGTTACTTCTATTTTCCTAGGTACAATTTCAAGTTGATTTAATTTCACAGATTCATTAGAAACAACTTTTGCGGTTACTTTCAACGTACTTTCTGGATGTACAGAACTCATCGTTTCCAATAATTCTTGATTGTTCTCTTTTTCAATCGTCATTTGAACTTTTCCAGTACTATCCCTTAAAATAACAAACATCACCCATTTTTTATCTCTTATCGTATCTATAAATCCGCTGAAAGAAACCTCCTTACCTAAATAATTTTTTAAATCTTTTACATAAACTTTTTTCATCAAAATCCATCCTTTCACAATAAAAGATTCTAATTACATAAGGACGACTTTTGCCGCGGTACCACCTTATTTCATAGAATCTATGCTCTTTTTCTCATAACGCAAGAAATGCGATTATCTCTATCTTGGTGTCTTCATTTCTATTTTAATCTTTGCTTTCACCAATCGCAAAGTCTCTTAAAATAAAATACAAACTACTCTTCCAATCAACAATATATATTTATTATAATAAAAATTTTAAATTTGTCCAGTTTTTATTGATTCTCTGTTAAACCTTTTTTAAAATGTCCCATAGAAATTTTTAAACAAGTAAAATTATAGAATTAGACGCAGTTTTTTTAAATCAAAGAAATGCCCTTAAACATTGAGTTTAAGGACCATTTTTTCCCAACAAGTGATAAATGCAAGATTATAGCAAAAGAATTTTTTTGTAAACTTTTTTAAACTTTACACCCATAACTATACACGATGACTCCTATTTTGCACTTATTTATTACATTTTCATATACTACCATGGAAACAAAAAAGGAGGAATTTGTTTGAAAAAGAAAATAATTGCTACTGTAATTGGAATTCTCATTGTAGTGGCTATGGTGGTTTGTTACACAGTTTTTACAAAACAAAAGGAGGATGGACTTACAACTATAAAATTAGCAGAGGTTACACACAGTGCTTTTTATGCACCACTTTATGTTGCTATTGAAAATGAATATTTCAAGGAAGAAGGTATTGATATTGATTTAATATTGACTTCTGGGGCAGATAAAGTAGCTGCTGCCGTACTATCTGGTGATGTTGAGGTTGGGTTTGCTGGACCTGAAAGCGCGATTTATATTTACAAAGGTGGCGAGGAAGATTATTTAGTTACTTTTGCAGGTCTTACGAAAAGGGATGGACAATTCATTATTTCTAAATCGGAAGATTTTGAATGGAAAGATTTAGAGGGTAAGGAAGTATTAGTTGGAAGAAAAGGTGGAATGCCCGCATTAAATTTCTTAAATGCTTTAAAGAATGCGGGAATTAATACATCAAAAGTGAACCTAAATTATTCTGTAGATTTTGCAGCTTTATCCGGTTCATATATTGGAGGTATGGGAGATTTTGTCAATTTATTTGAACCAACTGCCACTAAAATAGAATCCGAAGGTTTTGGATATGTTGTGGCTTCTATTGGAGAATTATCTGGAGAAATGCCTTATACTGCTTTTTATTCGAAGAAAAGTTATTTGAATGAGCATAAAGATTTATTGCAAAAATTTAATAAGGCTTTAAATAAGGGGCTTGAATACGTGGAAAGTCATACTGCACGTGAAACAGCAACCGTAATATTACCACAATTTACAGATAGTAGTTTAGATAATTTAGAAAGTGTTGTGGCTCGTTATAAAGACAGTGACTCGTGGTTATCCACAACATATATTACAGAAGATATTTATAAAAATCTTGAAGATTTAATGATTAAAAATGATTTATTAGATGAATATGTACCTTTTAATGAATTAGTCCAAAATTTATCAAATGAATAATATATTAGAAATGAAAAGTTTAAAGAAGAATTATGTAACGGATAAAGAAGAAATTCACGCTATTGAAGATATAACACTTACTATCCATAAGGATGAAATCGTAACTGTTGTAGGAACTAGTGGATGTGGAAAATCATCATTATTAAGTATTTTATCTGGGATTGAAAAACCTAGTGGAGGAGAATTTTCTTTTCAAAATAGTTCTCCTACTATTGGGTATATGCTACAAAATGATGCTTTGTTTCCATGGCTTACTATTTATGAGAACGCTATTTTAGGATTAAGAATTCAAAGGAAAGATACTCCTGAAAATAAGGAGCATGTAAGTCATTTGTTAAAAACATATCATTTGGAAGAGTTTAAAAATAAGTATCCGGATGAACTTTCTGGTGGAATGAAACAACGTGTGGCTCTTATCCGTACATTAGCCATTAAACCTGATATTCTTTTGTTAGATGAGCCTTTTTCTGCTTTAGATTATCAATCGCGTTTGGCAGTGAGCGAAGATGTTTTTAAAATGATTAAAAAAGAAAAGATTTCCGCGATAATGGTATCTCATGATATTGCTGAAGCTATTTCCATGTCCGATCGTGTTGTGGTTTTATCCAAAAGACCATGTCATGTAAAAAAGATTTATGATATTCATTTAACGAATAAAGAAACGCCAATTGAAAAGAGAAAGGCTCCTGAATTTGCAGGACTTTATGAGCAAATATGGAAGGATTTAGATTATGTCCATTGAAGCAAAAAAAGTAATTCAAAAGAAGAAACGAAAGAAATTGTTTATTTTATGTATGCAGATTTTTATCGTTGTGGCTTTTCTGATTCTTTGGGAAGTGTTAGCTAATAAAAAAATTATCAATCCATTTATATTTTCTAGTCCTAGTAGAATTTGGACTACTCTTACTAGTCTTGCTGGTACAGGTGAGTTATGGGGACATATTTGGACTACTTTATATGAGATTATATTATCTTTTTTCATTGGAATTGACCTTGGTTTTGTTATTGCAGTTATCTTGTATGAGCTACCTACATTCGCTAAAATTGTTGATCCATTTTTAACAATGCTAAATAGTCTTCCTAAGGTTGCCTTGGGTCCTATGATTATTATTTGGTCAGGTGCAAATATCAAATCTATCATTGTGATGGCTTTACTTATTAATTTAATCGTTAGTATTTTAAATATTTATAATGGATTTTTAGGTATTGATTCGGTTAAAATGAAACTTTTACAATCTTTTGGGGCAAATAAAAAGCAACTATTGCAATATTTGGTATTACCAGAATCAAAACGAACGATTATTTCTTCTTTAAAAATCAATATTTCGATGACACTTATTGGAGTTATTATGGGTGAATTTTTAGTTAGTAAAAAGGGAATTGGTTATTTGATTATATATGGTACTCAAGTTTTTAATTTAAATCTTGTGATGAGTGGGGTTGTGATTTTAATTATTCTATCTTTCTTGATATATGAGTGTGTCACTTTGTTAGAAAAAAAACTATCCAAAAAAAGATAGTTTTTTATTAGGAATTCAGCTTTATTTCTAGTTTTTTTATTTCTTCCTCATTGATTTTATTTGGATTGTAAACAATTGGAATTGTAATATTTCGTTTATTTTTATTAACAATGTCTTCTAAATTACAATAAGCCTTTTCTATTCCCTCTGTCATTAATAAGTCGTCTATCATACCTTTCAAACACCATTCACAACATAAATCTTTGATATGAATATTATAATTTTTCGTTTTATTTGTTGTGTGTTTATCAAAAGAAACGATTGCTGGAACTTTTAAGGTTTCTAAAAAAAGTAAAATCTCCATTTTTATGATTTTATAATTTGTTAATTTTGGGTTATATCTCACATGAATTAAAAAATTTTCTGTTTCTGTTATATTTACTTCTAAAATACCTGATAGTGATAATAGGTATTCTTTTAACCCATTGTTCATCCAACAATCTACTTCTAAAGTAATCTCATTCATTTATACCACCTCAAATTTTTCTCTATAAGGAAAGTCCATTAAAATTAGTTATATTTTAAAAACTCGAACAATTAGCTTCGAGTTATCAATCAATCTGGTGCTGAAAACAGGATTCGAACCTGCGACCTACGCGTTACGAGGGCGTTGCTCTACCAACTGAGCTAATTCAGCGTAAATACATTATAGTATAAATTTTAAAAAAGTGCTAGAAAATTATCAAAATATGATTGAAATTTAACATAATTATGCTATAATAAAGCATATCGAGTCAAATGCAGATGTAGTTTAATGGTAGAACTTCAGCCTTCCAAGCTGACCACGGGAGTTCGATTCTCCTCATCTGCTCCAGTTGTTAATTATCCCCATATTTACGGGGTTTTTTTATTATCAAAACTTTCTCTGGTCTTGTTTTGGTCTTGTTTTATAGAAATGGAGCCTTGATTTGGTTTAAAGTTTGAATCATAAATTGGTTTGATGTTTCTACAGTACTAATATATTTATCTAACATCATTTGTAATCGATGTCCTGTACCTAACATAATGATTTTTTGCATAATTTCAATCTCCTAACTTATA
>CAYQKO010000065.1:0-7380 GCA_964418205.1 uncultured Muribaculaceae bacterium | reverse complement strand
ATTTCTTTTGTTAAAACAGGATTTGCTTTTCCTTTTGTTTCTTTCATGACTTGACCTACAAAATAATCAAATAAATTGGTTTTCCCATTTTTGTATTGTTCAATTTGAGTTGTATTGTTGTCTAACATCTTTTGAATCATTGTTGTTAATATTTTTTCATCGGATATTTGACTATTTTCTTTACTAAGGAAAGTTTTTGGTTCTTTTTCTTCTTCTAAGGCTTTATAGAAGATTTCTTTTGCTTGCTTCGAAGATATATTTCCTGATTGAATCGCATCAATGATTTGTTTTAAATATTCTGGAGTAATATAGAATTCATCTATGGAAATCGCTTGTTTATTTAGTTCCCCCACAATAGTTACCGTAACCCAATTCGCCGCGGTTTTTGCATCGATTCCTAATTGTACGCACTTTTCAAAGTAATCGGAAATAGATTTTTCTTTTATTAGGACATTTGCATCATAATCCGATAGTCCATAATTGTTTTTATATTCTTGCTTTCTTTCATAAGCTAATTTAGGAATGGAAGATCGAATTTGCTCTAGCCATTCTTTCGAAAGTTTAAATTTAGGGATATTCGGTTCCACAAAATATTTATAATCTATCGCGTCCGCTTTGCTACGCATATAAATCGTACGAAATGTTTCTTCATCCCAACGTCTTGTTTGCTGAGGCATTTCTTCATACTTACCATTTTCTTTTAACTCGGTTTGTCTTTCTATTTCATAGTTAATCGCGTCTCTTACTCCACCAAAGGAATTAATATTTTTAATCTCTATTTTCGTACCCCAGTTTTCCGGATTATTTTCATCTAGATCGGCGTCCATAATGGATACGTTTACATCACAACGAATTTGACCTTTTTTTGTATCTGCATCAGAAATACCTGCATATTGATATACTTGTCTGATATGTTCTAGGAAGGCTACGGCTTCACTCGCTGAATGAAAGTCTGGTTCTGTAACAAGTTCTAGTAAAGGAACGCCAGCACGATTGTAATCGATATTGGATGTAGTGTCATAATGATCTAAACTAGCAGCATCTTCTTCTAAGTGAATATTATTGACACGAACTTTTTTTAACTCTCCGTCACATTCATATTCTACATAGCCATAAATTCCAACGGGAATAGGTTTAGTTTCTTGAGTTAATTGGAATCCTTTTGGCAAATCTGGATAGTAGTAGTTTTTTCTTTCAAAATACATGTATTCTGGTTGACTACAATGGATAATCATACTAGCCATCAAAGAAAGACGAACCGCTTCTTTATTTACTACTGGTAAAGTTCCTGGAAACGCCATATCGACTGGTCTTACACAAGAATTTGGCTCATCACTGTAGGCATTTTTAGCACTGGAAAAAACTTTACTTTTTGTTTTGGAAATTTCACAATGCATCTCTAAACCAATTTTAGCTCTATATTTCGTCATGGGTTACCTCCTTTGCTATTTGTCCTTTATAATTCATGGTACTTTCTAATTTGGAAGCGATATTTAAGACTAATTCATCTTCATAACAATTTCCTGTAATATTGATACCAACAGGTAAATTATTTACAAATCCATTTGGAATGGTAATCGATGGAAAACCACCAAAGTTACCTATTTGTAAGTGTTCTTCTAATATTTGTGTATTGTTATCTAATATATCTTTTGAACCTTCTAAAAGCTTTGCTGGGCCACTTCCAACAGGTAAGATAATTGCATCATATTCTTTTAAAATTTCTTTGTATTTATCTACCACAAGTCTTCTTACTCTTTGAGCATTATGGAAGTACCGATCTTGATTTTCTTTTTGCAAAACGTATGAACCAATGACAAAACGTCTTTTAATAAGGGAAGAAAAGCCCTTAGTACGGTGGTCTTTCATCATATCGATATAATTGTCTCCTTCTCCTCTTGGTCCAAAGATAATTCCTGTCAAGTTAGACATATTACTCGTAGCTTCAGCACAGGAAATGATAACATAAACGGACGCGACAGCATTTAATAATTTTTCATCCATAGATATTTCTTCTACGTCAATTCCTATTGTTTTAAAATTTTCTAATGTTTTATGAAAGTTTTCAAGATGACTTTTTAATTCGAAAGAAGCATCCGGATAACGATTTATGTCACATATTTCTTTGATATAACATACTTTCTTTTTTCCTAAATCTTTCTTTAAGGAATCATATAGATGAATCTCTTTGGAATCCCAAGTTGTCATATCGTTTTTGTCTATTCCTTTCATGGCATCTACAACAATCGCGGCATCTTCAACACTTCTTGTTAAAACACCACAGTGATCTAAAGAAGAAGCAAAAGGAAATAATCCATAACGGCTAATCATTCCGTAAGTTGGTTTATAGCCGACTATTCCACAATAAGCAGCAGGTTTACGAATAGAATCTCCAGTATCACTTCCTAAAGCATAAGGATATACACCACTTGCTACAGCTGCTGCACTTCCAGAGGAAGAACCAGCACACATTCTTTTATGATCCCAAGGGTTTGTGACAACACCCGTATGACAAGTTGTTCCAGTACCACCCATTCCAAATTCATCTAAAGCGGTTTTATTCACAGGAACTGCTCCTACTTTTTCTAAATTTTCAACCGCGGTTGCTGAAAAGAACGGAACATAATCTTTTAATGTATTGGAAGACCCCGTGGAAAGAATCCCTTTGGTGGAATAATTATCTTTGATTCCATAAGGAATTCCTGATAGTAGTTCCTCCGTGATTGGTACCTCTTTGGCCGTATCTAATATAGTAACAAAGGCATTACAAGTTTTTTCCACTTCTTTTGTTTTGGCAAGAGATTCTTCAATCAATTCTTTACTTGTAACTTTTCCTTCTTTTAATAAATGATGTAACTCAACAATTCCTTTTTCCATATATTTCATTTATCCCACCACCTTTGGTACTACAATTTCTGCCCCATCTTCGTCATCACTATTTCTTAGTAAATCATCAATTAAAACGGATTCTTCGGGAATATCCTCCCGTAATTCATATACAAAATCATCTAAAGTATGTGTCATTGGCTCTACCGTTTCGATGTTTGGAATTTCACAAACCGCGCTGATACTCGCATCAATGACATCAAATTCTTCCGCAATCATACGCCGTTCTTCATCCGTTAATCCAATTAATAATTTTTCAGCGTAATCATCAATCATTTCTGTTGTAAATTTACTCATTTTATCTCTCCTCTACTTTTATTCCTAATTCTTTTAATTGTTCTTTTGTTAAATCACTTGGTGAACCCATTAAATTGTCTACACCACTAGCACTTGTTGGAAAAGCTTGGACTTCCCTTAAGTTTGGCTCATCTAAAATGAGCATTAATATCCGATCAATTCCAGGAGCCATACCACCATGAGGCGGGCAACCGTATTGGAATGCTTCGAAAATGGAACGGAAGCGCGTTTTTACTTCATCTTTAGTATAACCGACAACTTCAAATCCTTTTATTAAAGAATTTAAATCATGATTTCGAATCGCTCCACTAGCCATTTCATAACCGTTACATACGAAATCGTATTGATAGGCTAAAATATCTAATTTCTCTTCTTTTTCATAGTCTTTTATGCCACCATGAGGAAGGCTGAAAGGATTATGACAAAAGATAAGTTTCTTTTTCTCTTCATCCCATTCAAACATAGGGAAGTCTTTAATGATACATAATTCTAATTTATCGGGATCAATCATTTCTAATTTTTCTCCGAAATAAGTTCGCATGAAACCAGCATATTTTTGAGCTGTTTTTTTATTACGATTGGCAATAAAAAACATGACTGAATTTGGTTTCATGGAAAATTCCTCTATTAAGTTTGTTCTTTCTTCATCACTTAAAAATTTATCGATAGGCCCCTTTAAGGAACCGTCCTCTAACAGTGTTAAGTATCCAATTCCTGGCATACCAATACGATTTGCAAATTCAACGACTTCATGAAACCAACTGTTTGGTTTGTCACCAATGTCTTCTATCACTAAAACTTTAATGATACTTTTTTGAAATGGTTTAAATGTTGTGTTTTTTAAAATATGCGTTGCATCTTGGATAAGATATGGATTTCGTAAATCTGGTTTATCGGTTCCATAATTTTCCATGGCTTCTTGATATGTGAATCTAGGAAAAGGTTTAGAACTAATAGTTTTAGTAGAAAACTTAGAAAATACATCATAAAAAATTTCTTCTCCAATTTTTAAAACATCTTCTTCTGTAACAAAACTCATTTCGAAGTCTAATTGATAAAATTCTAATGTTCGATCGCTTCTGGAGTCTTCATCCCGAAAACAAGGAGCAATTTGAAAATACTTTTCTACGCCTCCAACCATCAATAATTCTTTATAAATCTGAGGAGCTTGTGGCAAAGCATAAAATTTTCCTTTAAAATTTCTTGATGGTACAACAAAGTCTCTGGCTCCTTCGGGACTTGATGCAGTAAGAATTGGGGTTTGAACTTCCATAAAACCTAAGTCATACATTTTATTTCTTAAGAAATGTAATAGTTCACTTCTTAACTCAAAGTTTTTCATCACTTGTTTGTTTCTTAAATCTAAATAACGATATTTTAAACGGATATCTTCATTTGTTTTTTTACTATTTCGTATTTCGAATGGTAAATTTGGTAAAGATTCGCATATAACTTCTAAATGACTTACTAAAAGTTCTATTTCTCCTGTTTTTAATTTTGAATTATAGGTTTCTTCATCTCTTTTACGAATGGTTCCTGTAACACGAATGACACTTTCTTTTTTTAAATGAGCAAATATGGTGTCGTCATTGCTTACAACTTGTAAAATATCAGTTGTATCACGAAGATCTAAAAATAATACTCCTCCGTGATCACGAATGTTTTCAATCCATCCACTAATGGTTATTTCTTTTCCTTCCAAGGATAAATCTAAATCTTCACAATGATAGTTTCTATAAATGTTTGGCTTCATATTTATTCCTTTCTAAAATTCACAAGATCCTGGCGTTCTTGGATAAGGGATAACATCTCTTATATTATCCACACCTGTTAGATAAATAAGTAATCTTTCAAACCCCATTCCAAAACCAGAATGAACAACGGTTCCATATCTTCTTAAATCTGTATACCACTTTAATTCATCAAGATCCATGTTTAATTCTTTCATTCTTTGAATTAATTTGTCATAGTCTTCTTCTCTTTGACTACCTCCCATTAATTCCCCCGAAACAGGAACTTCTAAGTCTACAGCCCGAACAGTTTTCCCATCATCGTTTTGTTTCATATAGAAAGCTTTGATATCTTTTGGCCAATCCGTAATGAAAACAGGTCCATGAAAATATTCAGTAATATAAGTCTCATGTTCTTTATGAATATCTTCCCCATATTCGGGGGCGTATTCCCATTTTTGAGGAGCATTTTTTAAAATAGTGATGACCTCTTCGTGGGTTACTCTTGTAAATGTACTATTGACGAGATTTTCCAGTTTTTGAATCAGGCCATTTTCTTGAAATTTGTCCAGAAATTGTAATTCGTCTTTCGCATGCTCTAAAGTATATTTTACAACGTATTTTAGCATTTCTTCTTCAATATCCATAAGTTCTTCTAAGTCACAAAAAGCAATTTCTGGTTCAATCATCCAAAATTCCGCAGCATGTGTTTTGGTATTCGAATTTTCTGCGCGGAAAGTTGGCCCAAAGGTATAGACCTTAGAAAAGGCTGTTGCAAATGTTTCAGCTTCTAATTGACCAGATACCGTTAAAGAGGTTTTTTTGCCAAAGAAATCTTTTTTATAGTCAATGTCATTTTTTATTTTATCGATTGGCAAAGATGTTACTTGAAACATTTCCCCTGCCCCTTCGCAGTCACTCGCGGTAATTAAGGGAGCGTTGAAATATACATAGCCATTTTTTTGAAAGTATTCATGAATAGCAAAAGCTGCAAGACTACGAATGCGAAAAACGGCTTGGAATAAATTCGCTCGTGGTCTTAAATGTCCAATGGTTCTTAAAAATTCCTTGGTATGTCTTTTCGGTTGTAATGGGTAGTCATCGGCACATACTCCTAATACTTTTATATTCGTTGCTTTCATTTCAACATCTTGAGACCCACTACTCTCCACTAAAATTCCTGTTACTTCTAAGGAAGAACCATATTTGACACTATCGACCTCGTCAAAGTTATTAAGGGTTTTATCATAAACAATTTGCATTTTTTTCATGCTTGTTCCATCCGATAGTTCAATGAAACCAAATTCTTTACTACGACGGTGGTTACGAATCCATCCACGAACTATAATCGTTTGCCCTAATAATTCTTGTTCATTTTGCCATACTTCATTTAAATACATAATTACATCTCCTCACTTTTCTTTAAATAGGTAATATATTCCTCCATACTTTTTCTAGGTCTAGATTCTGGAGTTTCCTCTTTATAACCTAAGCATATCGTAGCCATAAGAGGATGTTCTTGATTGCAAATACCTTTTATATAAGATTCAATATTTTTTGTTAAGCCAATCCAAAGAGATCCATAACCTAAATGAGTGGCCTCTAGTAGCATGTTTTCAATTGATGCACCAATAGACATAATATTAAAGTCATCCATTTCTAGGGGATTGAAAACCATAATAACTATGGAAGCCGTTTTTATTGCTTCACTGGTAGGATTTTCCTGTTGTAAAACTTTTACTAATTCCTCCGCGATATTATTTTGCATCTTTTTATCTTCCATAATAACCAATTCCCAAGGTTGTTTGTTTTTGGCAGAAGGGGCTAGTCTTCCAGCTTCTAATATTTTATTTAAATCTTCTTTTGGAATCACTCCCTCTTGAAATTTCCTTATACTCCTACGTTCTTTCATTACTTGCATTTCATTCATCCTTTCTTTAAAATAAAAAACTAGGTAATTCCTGTAAGGACGACTTTTGCCGCGGTGCCACCTTACTTTACCTAGGTACTCTTTTCTTGTGATATCGGTTCAACCGTTTTTAAGTAATTCAAAGAATTGTTTTTCAAATAGTTTTAATGAGGCATTCTCACCCTTTAGCCATCTCTATACATATATGCTATTTTACTCGTTTCTTTCTTAAAAAATCCTTTTTTATTTTAATATTTTTTTGTGGTTTCGTCAATAGACGGGCTTAAATTTGTTAAACTATGTATGAATAATTAGTAAAAATGTCAGTTGACTATTTATGGATAAGCCATAAAATAGTAATTATTGCTTATAGGGGATAGGCAACACTGAGGAGCGTCAGAGCACTTAAGCAATGCTAAACCAAAAAGAAACAATTATTTCTTTTTTTGGAAGCCCTAAGCGAAAACCATGGGCAAACTTAAAACACGTACTCTTTTATTTTTAATATGAACAAACCCTTTATTTTTGGAAGTTTTTAGTTTATAAAAGTTTAAATAA
>CAYQKO010000064.1:4317-7395 GCA_964418205.1 uncultured Muribaculaceae bacterium | reverse complement strand
TGCAGTAACAATAGCCTTTGTATTACTTTTCTTCTTTACAGTCGCAACTTTCTTATTGGATGATGTAAATTTAACTTTTTTAATCTTTGATGATTTTATCCCTTTTATCTTTACTGTGTAGTTATTACCCACTGTTACTGTCTTTGATTTCTTATTTAATTTTGGTGCAGCCGATACAGATACCGTCGTTATTCCCAATGTTAACAGTACCATTACCAATATTACACTCAATTTCTTCATCGTTTTCATAACTTCTTTCCTCCTGTTTTATATATTTTTAAGCAAAATTTCATATGCTTCTTTTATTTTGTTTGTTTTTTCGCTGCTTCCCGAAACATTATCCGGATGATATATTTTTAATAACTCCTTATATCTTTTCTTTACTTTTTCTTCTGTATCACAGTTTTCAAACAAATCTAAATAATATTGTAACTCAAATAATTTCATTTGTTCTTCACTCATCTCTTGTGATTTATTGTCACTTTCATTATGTACATCTTCATAATGTTCTTCATCTTTCATTTGTCTTTTTCTTCTGGATTCCTCTGCAACCTTTCTGTTCCATTCATTAATCCATTCTTGATTATTTAATCTTCGATATTCTTCATCCGACAAAATATGATGTACGTTTTTCTTATCATTTATGTATACTTCATCTTTTATAAATAGAGCATATATATGCATAAATAATGATATTAAAAATCCTATTATTGTTATCGTAACTATCCACACCATATCTGATGTTTCTTCAGTCACTCCAAGATAGGCTACCCATGTCCATAATGCTGTAAACAATATCGTACATATAATTTTTGTAACGAAGAAACTCATCAGCATATAAAGGATAATTGCTACACCTAATCCCATCAATAAACAATATACAATATGGATTTTAGTAAACTGCAAAAAAACAAATGTAACTAATGCAAACAGTAAAGTCGGTTCCCCTATTTTCACCTCCCCCCTTATCATACATATAAATCCATATGATACTGCCAACAGTTCTATTAACGTCATGATAATTTCTCGGCTTTCCATAATTTTCCTCCCGTTTGTTTATTTCTGATTTTCACCTTGAAAAAACACTTTATCTGATATATAATGAATTTAACAAGGGAAGTAAAAGTTAGATTAAACCTAACCGCCTTGATTATAAGTGTTTAAATAAACGCCTTACCGACCAAAGCAAGGGCGTTTATTTTTTTCGTGTTAAATTATAAACTAGCGTAATAATGGTACAAATTACTAATGTGTATGTAAATAAACTGTCATATGTTACCATGCTAACCTCCTTTCCGACGGTTAGCCATAACGCCCCTTTACTCCCTTTGGTAAATCCACTATATTCATTTTTATTATATCAGTTTCTTATCTTCCAGATCTTTTTTTATAAGACGATAGATATATGCTGATAAATTAGGTCTTCCCGCTTTATTAAACAGATTTTCCTGTTCAGCAGCGTCTTTAATCAATTCTTTACTTCCTTTTGGCACTAACAGATTTATCCTGTCATAATGTTCCTTCAGATGTTCATTCTGGTATTCATAATATGTCTTCGGTTTCTTTTTATCTTCCATCTGTCAAATCTCCCTTGACTGATTTTATAATAATAGTATATCATATATTATGCAATATGTAAACATCTGTTCTGTTTTTTTTAAAATTATTCGAATTTATCCGCTACCATATTTCACTTCCCGAAGACGTCTTTTGAAATGTTCAGATAATCATATCTTCTACGATATTTTTCCGTTATCATTTGGCGTAATCTATTATGATTTACATGAATTTTTCTTGAAAAAATTTCCTTTTTGTTATATTTCACTTTTAACGTAAAAGATTCAAACAGATGCTCTTCTGCTACCGAAGTTTTATGATGACATAAATAAAATGAGAGAGATACATACTTGTTCTCAATGTTTTCTACCTGAACATATTCATTCCAGTCTCTGTTCATTTTGATATCCGGACAGTTTTCCATCAAACACTCATATAAATCACTATCCTTTTTTATAAATCTTTTCATCAGCGATTGCGCAGGTAAAGCATACATAAGCATATAAGAAATATTCTCTGTTGTAGAATCATAATACTGCCAGCCTTTATTTGTCATATAATTCTCCAAAAAAATTTTTGCCGCTCCTTTTGAGATATAAATATCTGTAGTCTCCGTCAAAATTTCAATCACATAATCAAAATAATTTCTTAATTCTTTCAGAATATTATTCCCGCTCATCGAGTTCGCTTTGCGTATTATTTTATTCTTTTTCCTATTTGGTTTTGAATAAGGACAACCGTAATACTCATCTTCATTGTATCCGGCCATTTTATAAATACTGCCTTTATGGTGTTTCCCATATGCTTTTCTGTCACCCTCATCATTTTTTTTATACAAACCTACAAGTTGAATCGGATTATCACACATAGGACAGACAGCATAATATCGCTCTTTTCCATTTTTGATTTGATAATACGGTTTTTGTTTGTGTGTTGCTTTTACAAAGGTCTCCTCTGAAATATAAATGCTTTCGTTAATACCCGGTTTTGTTTTAAATACATCCATTTCACTTAATATCCTTTTCTAAAGTATAATTCATATTGTACCATACTTTAGAATCGATTCTCTACTTCAATCCACCAATCATTCGGAAGTTTCGGAACTGCGCCTTCCTTCTCCGCAAGAGATAGGCATTCCAGTATGGTCGTCAAACCAATCGAAAACTCATGATGTTTGTCTTTCATGGCAAATACATAGTCTTCCATACATTCTTCGCAGGCAGAGTGGTCTAGCATCTCTTTTTTTTCTAATGCTGCCTTCGTTTGTAAAAATTTTCTTTTCTTTCTCATAACATTCCTTTCTTTTTTTAAGTTTTTAGGTTTTTGGCAAAAAAAAAGCAGCACACTCTGTGCTGCTCCTCCTTTGTTTTGCCATTTTAATTATACCACCTGACAAATGGATGTACAGGTTACTTTTAGTTACTGTATTCCGCTCTATTCTTTCCCCGGACCAGCCAATTTACCCCACTATTAAAATCATTACCTGATTATTATAAGTTTTTTCCTTCTTTCATTCAGATT
>CAYQKO010000064.1:2358-4217 GCA_964418205.1 uncultured Muribaculaceae bacterium | reverse complement strand
ATCGGGTTTTATATTCTTCCACAACAATCTTATGAACAGCGCAGCTGTTCGAACGCTGCATCACGACCGCAGGTCGTATTTTGATATGCAGCGCTCCTTATTTTGCCGGACAGAGTCCGCACAGATAATATATATGCGTAAGCATGTTAGAAAAAATATAGTATAAAGGAAATATATGCTCAAGGCAAAATTTGCCCTCTATCGCCCATATATAAAGGGATTTAGGCAATTTTACAGCGGTTAATTTTTGGACTATAGTTATCATCATTTGACCACTCATTTTGACTGCCTTATTTCCCATGCGGATGATTTTTGGACTACATTTTTTTTATGACAATTTTTTTGGACTATTAATTCCTAAAAAAAAAGAAAATCCGGTTGTTTATCCGGCCGGATTTTCTTTTTTACTTTTTTCATTCCATGCGTATGTCAAAACTCTATGATTTTTTCTCTTACTCTTCCACTACAAATACTCCTATATGCCTGTGCATATAAGAGTTTTTTATCCTATCGGATTAGGCTTTTCCCTCGTTTTCAGCATAATCTTTTCCAGCCTTTTGGTATTGTATGTACCATCAGCATTATATAACCCGCTGTTTTGAGCCGTATCCGACATTTTATCTACTGCTCTAACAATACTGCTTTTTTCTTTAAAATATTCCGATATGGTCTTATTTGTAAGTTTTACATCCGGCAGCCTTCTGTCCTTTATCCTCTGTACTCCCGATTCATTGACCAGGTAACGGATTACTCTTTCGAATACGGATTTAATATCTTTTCCTTTTTTGACTGCTGTCTGTCGGTACTGATATATCAGCTCTGCCAGCTGGTCTATCTCTTTCTCCTTTTCCGATACCGTCTTTATTTTATTCTTGTTCTTCAGATAAATAACAAATGCCCTGTCCCTGTAAAAACGCTCTGCTTTCCCGGTCTTCTCATTCAGCTCGCCTGATTCATATGTAATATAATACAGTCCGCTCTTTATGCCTACAGAAAAATACTTTCTGATGGAATGTATATAAGATCGGACAACCCTTTTTGTTACTCCAAACAATTCCATCAGATTTTTATATAAATTCTTTGGTTTTATTTTAAATCTTATTGTATTTTCATAGGTCCGCATCATGAAATACAGCACTAAATATTTTTCATGGGATTTTAACTTTTTGAATTTCTCTTTGTGAAATACCTTACGCTGTAAATTTACATATCCTGTATCAAAATCTTTATCACTGAAATCATTATCATGGATGAAGATATTATAATATGATCCATCGTCAATCTTTTCCGGTTTTTTTATGAGTTCTTTTTTATAAAGTTCCTGCATGGCATTATAAAAGCTTTGTTTACACATCCCGGTGGCTTTTACTACGTCTTTATAATGCACTCCCCACACTTTACCTTTCTCATCCTGGTGGATCAGCAGATAAAATAAAAGTGACATTCCCACATTTGACAGTTTTGCCATATTCGGTTTTCTTATCAGCAGAAAACTTACTTTCATTTTCCTCTGCTCCTCCTTCATTTTTTCTTCTTTATATCGTTTATACATTCAAACAGATGCCCATGATAAGTTAAATCGTGTATCCGTTGATTCTGATATGCTTGTAGAGCTTTTTGAATTAGCCCGGCAACAGGTAAAAACATCTGATAATAAACTCTTTAATTTTGTCGATTCATATATTCAAAACCATGCTGTTATTCCTGACGAAAATATTGATTGATTTTGCAATCGACAATTTCCTTTATGCCTTCTTGCAATTCTTCTAAAAATAAATTGATATTTTCAATTGGAATATTTTTATTATTTTGATTCTGGCATGCAATAAGTGTAAGCATTGAATAATATGCCTGTGCTT
>CAYQKO010000064.1:0-2258 GCA_964418205.1 uncultured Muribaculaceae bacterium | reverse complement strand
TTATTTTGATTCTGGCATGCAATAAGTGTAAGCATTGAATAATATGCCTGTGCTTTATAATGATTAATAATATCTTTCGGTATTTCATCTTTCCATCCACTGCCATACTTTTCATCAAACCATTCTTCATTTAAATAATGGTTTATCCACTCTTCTGACCCCTCTTTTGTCTTATCTCCTTTCATTCGTTCCTCTCCCAAAAGAACACTCATATATTTTTTCTGATAATTTTTTAATTTCTTTACCATACATACCTCCTGCTATACTGTTTTTGCTCCCGGATATTTCAGTACTGTATTCATTTAAAACCTCATTCCAATCTTTCTTCTTTTTAGGTAACCCCCACTTTCGTTTTACAAAAGGGTATTTATCTTTGATATACGCACAGATATTCTGTGCCGCAAGTATCCCTTTTTCATCATGATCCGTTGCTATTATGACGGATTTTATTGTATTTTGTGCAAGATAGGTATCAACAGACTGCCATTTGCCAACACCTCCAATAGCCAGATAGTTATATTCTTTCCATCTGAATTTAAGCAGTGTCATGATGCTCATTATATCTATAACAGCCTCTCCGATGAGCAGCTTTGTACTTCCATTATCTACATAAAAGCATCTGGAATAATCACATCCCGGTACGTCTCCATGAAACGGATTATATGTATTCGTTCCTCGCTTACAGGCAAATACCGGCTTGTCCTTATCCATGTAATCATATCCGACAAACACACAGTTACCCCTTTTATCCTGGTACAGCATTTTTTTTGTCGTAAACTCCCTGACTATCGCTGGAGATATTTTTCTTGTCTTTACCAGATATGCATAAACTTTTTTCATATTCTCCGAAGCTGCCGGTAATACTAATTCTTTTTCATTTTCCCTGAATGTTTTTTCCTTTATATATTCTTTCGGAGCAGTTATATATCTCTCTTCATCTGTGACATTTCCATATGACTTTAAAGCGTATATTGCCTCATCCAGGGTCATGCTTCCAAAAGCCATTGCAAAATCAATAACAGAACCACCGGAACCTATGCTCCCTCCGGTTCCGGCAACACTATTCTGCCAGTATTTATTTTTTGCAGTGTCAATCATTACGCTGTCATGTTCTTTTAAACTGTAATACTTTCCTTTTTTACGGAGCGTAAATCCCATATATCCTGCATAATCAGTAATTTGTACCTGTTGTTTGATATTGTCAATTATGCTCATTTATTTCCTCCCTGATGCTATTCACCGCTTCATTTAAAATTTCAATATTGTTTTCCACAATTTTAATCTTCTTCTCTATTTCAATTTTCTTTTCTATTTCTGGTACAAAACGTTTATATATTATTCCTTCCCACCGTCCTGCTCTGACATACGCATACACCAAGTCCCTTCGTTTCATTTCTTCTTTTCTTAATAATTTCTGTACTTCTTTTTTGGGTAAAGCAGTCACTTCAAATTTATCGAATTTTCTAATACTAAAATTCTTCCTCATCCAGATTTCTAAAAGCAAAATACCTATAATCAACAGAGCTGTAATCACACCTATTTCCATTCTAATTCCCTCTCTCTTTATTCCTTGTAGCCCAATTCAAAAGGAATCCACAATCCATTTTTTCACGATACTGTTTATGTACAATTTTTATCCAATTTCCATAGCATTGTGAGCTTATTTCATAGTCACCACCAATAATTTTTTCATTTCCTCTATAAGATCTGTGGGTAAACTTTTTACACAATGGTAACGTCTCTTCAATGAGTGATTGTGCTCTTCTGTATAACTCTTTTTTCTTTAAATATTTAACCGCCATATTCTTCTCTCCATTATTCCAATCCGGCTAAAAAAGCCAATGCATCCTGTGTAATCTGCTCTACGCTTTCTTCCTGTTCTTCATCCTCTTCCACTTCACTATCTGGATTTTTTATTTCCGTTTCCGGAATCTCCTCTTTAATATCCGGTATATCCGATTGTTTCTTTTCTTCCGGGTTAAATGTGAACGTTTCCGGCACTTCCACTTCATCACCTGAAATAGAGATACTACCTCCTGAAAGAACTCTTATTTCTTTGTCCTTAAATATGTTATAAAAAGTTTCTTTTACAGCCCTATGAATAGTAATTTCTATATTTTCTTTTCTGATATCCTGTTCTATCAACCGCCTCAGATATTGCTGAATGTTATTCTCACTTTTCAAATAATTAATCAATATTTTGTCTGCCGCTCTATCCGGATATAACCGCAGCATATATGTCTTTGGTTTTTCCATTG
>CAYQKO010000063.1:0-7445 GCA_964418205.1 uncultured Muribaculaceae bacterium | reverse complement strand
ACTATTGATATCTAAATTTTCTGCTTCTTTTGTAGTAATATATCCATTATTTTCTGTAGCATAATTTAAAATTTTATTATAATTATTCATATGCATCATTTCCTTTTTCTAGGAAAATTGTAGCATTATTCCTAGAAGATGTCAATTTATTATATTAATGTTACTATTATGATTATACATTAAATAACAGAAATGAAATGAAAAAGGCAATAGATGAAATGTGTGAAGCAAATGGAAATGAACATTTTCTATGGTTTTCAAAATTACTCAAAAATCATTATGATGGGATTATTTCTCATGCTACTTATAAAATATCGTCTGGAAAGATTGAGGGAATAAATAACAAAATAAAAACTTTAAGAAGACAAGCCTATGGATATCCAGATGATGAATATTTCTTCTTAAAGTTATTTGACATTACTCGTACGAAATAATTCTATTTCCCCACCAGTTTTGTGCAAGAGCCTAAATTATTAATAACTTTTTCTACTTCTTCTTCCATAATAAAAAGTAGTTTTTACCGACTAGTCTTTGAATCATCTTTTGCAGAAAACGAATAAGACTAGCCGATAAAAACCACTTTCTATGATTCATTTATTCGTTTTCTGCACTAAAATGATATCATTTTTTAAGTATTAGAGCAACACTTTAGGCGAATTGAGACTTTTTATTTTCAGATAACTCTCCAATTTTTGAACCCAAGTTACTTTTTGGCCCAGTATATAATTTTGTTGTTTTTATGACAGAAGCACGTTGTCACCCTATACTTTTTGCAACACCATCGTCTAATTTCACATCATACATTCCACAATCAGTAGAAGAAGAGATGAGTACATAATGTATATCTACATATTTCCATTGATTATTTGCATCATCTCCTACAATAAGAACTGGTCTTATTTTTTGGCACAAATTATTATTGGGTTTTGAAGCAATATAAGTCCAGATTTCTCCAATCATTAATCCCACTTTTCTTCATCTGGCTGAAACATATCACAAATAAAATAATTAGCAATATTTTGTTTCGGAATAGTTTTATCACTATGCTCATCTGGATCTAAACCTTCACGAGATAAAATCCATGGTTCTTGATTATGAGTCATGGTCTCTAAGTATTTACTATCATATTTTGAATATTTTTCTTTTACATAATTTCATACTTCTAGAGCTCTTTCATCAAATTCAATAGTCTGATAATTTATATAAATAGGATTAAATTTAAATATCTTATATTCATGATAAACTGAAGCAACTACTGGTCCGTGAACCCCCATCTTCCTTTCTTTTAAATTACTATATTTTCTATCCCAAAATATCCCAAATTATCTAAAAACTGTAATACTTGACTAAATATTACAGTTTTTTGTCTTTTTTGAAGACTCATTCAATCTTCTAAATACACTTTTTATATTTTTATTTTTCTTTTTTGATGAACATTGCATCTCCAAAGGAAAAAAAACGATAATTTAATTTTACAGCCTCTTCATAAGCATGTAAGATATATTCTTTTTTGGAGAAAGCGCTTACCAGCATTACTAATGTACTTTTCGGTAAATGAAAATTAGTAATTAAGCAATCTATCGCTTGAAATTCAAATCCAGGATAGATGAAAATATCCGTGTTGCCTTTGCATTCGCTGAATGTTCCATATTTTTTCATAATTGTTTCTAAAGTTCTAGTACTAGTTGTTCCAACCGCAATGATTCGTCTTTTTTCTTTCTTAGCCAAATTTAAGATGTCTGCAGTTTCTTTCGACATCTCATAAAATTCACTATGCATGTGATGTTTTGTAACATCTTCTACTTCTACGGGTCGAAAGGTTCCTAAGCCAACATGTAAAGTAATATTGGTAATAATAATTCCTTTTTCTTTTATTTTTGTTAATAGTTCTTTTGTGAAATGAAGACCCGCTGTAGGGGCGGCAGCACTTCCCACATTCTTCGCATAAACCGTTTGATACCGATTTTTGTCTAAAAGTTTTTCATGAATATAGGGAGGCAAAGGCATTTCTCCAAGTTTATCTAGTATTTCCAAAAAAATCCCTTGATAGAAAAATTTTACATGAACAATCCCCTCTTCTTTTTTCTCTAGAACCTCAGCATCCAATAACCCGCCAAAGTTTAGTTTTGTTCCAACATGTAGTCTTTTAAATGGTCTAGATAAACACTCCCAAGTATCCTTGCCTAAATCTTTTAAAAGAAGCAGTTCAATCGTAGCTTTTGTATCTATCTTTTCTCCAATCAAACGAGCGGGAATTACTTTGGTATCATTCACTACTAAAACATCCCCAGGGACCAAATAGTCTATCAAATCTTTAAAAGATTTGTGTTCTAAAGCCCCTGTATCTTTATCCATTACGAGTAATCTTGAAGAAGATCTATCCTTTAATGGTGTCTGAGCAATCAAATTCTCAGGTAATTCGTAATTAAAATCTTCTGTAGTCATAAAAGCTCTACTCCCCCTTAATATATTCATATATATTGTCATGAATTTCCTCTATAGATTTTACTTTCTTTTCTTTCACACATGGAATGAGAATAAAATGATAGAGTTTTGTTAGTTCTAAATATACTTGTTCTGTTCTTTTTAAATGATTCGCATCTGTTTCACAGGAGTCTAAGTTTTTTCTCTTCTGTCTTAATGTTTCTCCATATTCATAGGGAAGATGTAAAAAGAAAACAAGATCTGGTCTAGGTAATTCTAAAATCTCAAATTCTAACGTTTCTAATTTTGTATAAAGTTTCAATCGCTCTACTTTTTGCTCGTATTTTGATCCTTGATGAGCCATATTCGATTCTACATATCTATCTATAATAACGATTTCCCCAGCATCCAAATGACTTTGAATTTTTTTGATATGATATCTTCTGTCTGCTGCATAATAAAGACTGGCTACGAGTGGGTCTACCTGTATAGGACCGTCCGAAAACCAAGATTCACATATGCTTTCTTTTCCAATATAAGGACCTCCAACAATCTTACCTGTAGGAGAATCATACTTTGGAAAAGAGATACAGTATACTTTTCTTCCTTCTTTTTCTAGCCTTTCTTTTAGAAGTTTTGCTTGTGTTTCTTTCCCACTGCAATCGGTTCCTTCTATAACAATAAGTTTTCCTTTCATCCAATCATTCCTTTCCTAAATCTATTTTAAAACGTGACAATAATAATTTTTGCTCTTCTAGTTCTTTTAAAAATTCCCATTGTTTTTTCGATAAGTTCTTTTTGTAATAAGTAGCAAAATAAATAGAAGTTTCGTTATCCGACATCACAGAAGCAAAACGAATCCATGGATAATATTGTTGTAATAAGGAGGCTACATCTTCACAAAAGAAATCCTCTTTCATTCTTTCTTTGATGTATTCTTCGCAGACGGAAGATTGTCTCATCAATAAAGGATGAAGCCACATCCTAGCCCAAAAGTTATGCAAATCAAGGGATCCCTTTAAGGATAACATTTCTAACTTTTCATTGATAAAGCATTCTGGTAAATCTTTATAATCTTTTTTTATTTTCTCTCTTATCACATTTTCTTCTATTCCTACCATAAATAATGGGTTTGCTAAGAAAGCTTGATTCATCTTGCTTAATTGACTCATATCTCCTAGATATTTTGCAAAATAATAGGTGATGCCGTCTTGTTTTTCGTTGATTAACACACTGTTTGGGATTAGATAAGGATTTACCAAAGTATATCCAAGCTTGAAAAATAAGTAATCAAAGTATGGAGAAAAGGTTTTGTAGTCTTTTCTAAAATTTAGAAAATCCTTTTTTCTTTCTAAAGACGAAAGAGGATTGTTTGCCTCATCCCAATACTGTTTTACTAACATTTTACAAGTACTTTCTAATTCATAGTAAGGTATTTCTATCTTTAGACCAGTCGGACAAATAATCTGACAGGAAAATTTATTCATAGTCTTCAAATAATCCTCTATTATGACTTATCTTTAAATGCTCATAAGCTTTTTCACATGCTACTCTTCCTCGGGGAGTTCTTTTAATAAAACCTTCTTGTAATAGAAATGGCTCTACTACATCTTCAATCGTGGAAACTTCTTCTCCAATACTCGTTGCAATAGTCTCGACACCAACTGGGCCTCCATTAAATTTACTTATTAAACTTTGCAAGTATTCAATATCGACCCCGTCTAAACCATACTCATCTACTTTTAATCGTTTTAAAGAATCATCTGCCAAATCAAAAGTAATTTTATCCCATCCACCTACTAAAGCAAAATCACGAACTCTCTTAAATAAACGATTCGCAATTCGAGGCGTTTTACGACATCTTTTGGCAATGAGTCTTGCTGCATCTTCTTCAATGGACATTTCTAAGACTCTACTTGTTCTTGTTACAATTTTTAAAAGTTCTTCTTCGGTATAATATTGTAGTTTAGAAATAATACCAAAGCGATCTCTTAAGGGGCTCGAAATATCACCTGCTCTTGTAGTAGCCCCTACTAAAGTAAAAGGAGGTAAGTCTATTTTTAAGTTACGGCTTTTCCCATCACTATTTAATACTAAATCCATTTCAAAATCTTCCATTGCTGGATACAAAATTTCTTCAATAAATTTCGGCATACGATGAATTTCATCAATAAACAAAACATCTCCAGGCTCCAATGTAGATAAAATAGCTGCTAAATCACCACTTTTTTCTATGGAAGGACCACTTGCTGTTTTTATATTTACACCTAATTCATTTGCTATGATATGAGCTAAAGTTGTTTTACCAAGACCAGGAGGGCCATAAAGTAAAACATGATCTAGTGATTCATTACGTATTTTGCTTGCTTCAATAAACACCTTTAAGTTGCTAGTAATTTCTTCTTGACCAACGTATTCTTTTAAACTTTGAGGACGTATATTATTCTCAAAAGTATCGCTTTCTAATTTTTCATTGTCTAAAATGTTTTCTTCCATATGAAGTACCCTCCGTTATTTTAATAATAATTTTAATGCTTCTTTTACTTGTTCTTCAATTGATTTGTTACCATCAATATTCGGTAAAATCTTCTTTATATCTCCTGTCTTATACCCTAGTCCTTCTAATACACTTACCAGTTCATCAAATCCACCAACGGATGAAGACTCATCACTGACGGCTAACTTGCCTTTTAAATCTAAAATGATTTGACGAGCAACTTTATCTCCTACTTTAGGAAACTTCTTTAAATATAAAATATTTTCTCGATCAATCGCATCAATAATTCCGTTTACAGAACCTGTAGCTAACATAGGCATGACAAGCTTAGGACCAACCCCTTTAACGTTTAATAATTTTAAAAACAGTTCTTTTTCTTCTTTTGTTTTAAATCCATATAAACTATTTTCCTCTTCTCGTATATGATTATATACATATACTTTTGCTTCTTGATTTAGTTCAAATTGAAATGGATTTGAAACATAAATAAAGTAACCTACTCCTGCAGTTTCAATGACAATATGATTTGCTTCTTCTTCGGTTACAACACCTTTCATATAACTATACATCTTTTACCACCAAGTACATTTTAACATACATTTGTATTAAAAGAAAGCAATTTATATTTTTCATCATGAACTACATAATTTGGCTAAAACACTTGCATTGATAATAGATATATGAAATAGAAAAACGGTGTAATCATGAAAAGGCTAGATTGATATTGCATTTCCCTAGATTTTACAAGAAATCTGATGAAAAAAAAGAAGCTATCTTACAATACAATGCTTCTTTCCAAACACGATAGAAATTTCATGGATTTCACTCACCTTATCTAACTCTAATTCTTTATAATATTCTTTCTCTTTCATTTGATTCGAAGCAAGAAGATCTAAGCTTTCCATCATTTTTTCCACCAATTTTGTTTCATCTACATAATAACAATCATCTCTTATGAAATCTTCAAAATTATCATTTCCTATTGCGTACTCTAAGTTTACGAGAAGACTTGTTACATCTCTTTTCATTCCAAAAGAGCCAAATTATTGAAATTGGTTCTTAGTAAATTTTAAGCAGTAATCATAATATAAGCATAATAATAGAAACATTCCGTATTTGTACATGCATTTCCATCTTTTGTATTGGCATATTCTACTACAAAGTAAAACTCCTGTTCTTCTCCTTCATCTAAAGTTTTTAAATAAGTTTTTAAATTACTATTTGTACAAATTGTAGTCCACTCATCTTCTTGACACGCTAAAATATCTGAAATATTTGTAGGCATTATATATATATTTTGGATGTTTAATTCAAGCCATAAATTTTCAAAAAATATGTTTTCTTTTATTAAATCACTCCCAAATATATCAGCCCTACCACGATAAATCACTTCATAGTTTGAGCCATTTTGAATATTGTTCACAAGACTTTCCAATCCATAACTATTTAGATACTTGTATACATAGTAAGTTTCATAAATTTTACTAGGATCATCATATCTTAATTTTCGATTTTCTGTATTCGATGTTGCAACATACAAAGTATATAAAATCATTAAAGAACCTATTAAAATACCAGTAACTAAAATCGTCTCTATAAAAACAAAACCATTTTTCTTTTTCATAACTATGATACCTTTCCTATATAGAAAATGTCTAAATCATCTATGATGTTAGCAGTAGCTCCAGTAACTACTGGGATAATTAAATGAATATACTGATAATCTGAACATGCTTTATATAATTCATTTGCCGTACTTAATTCGCTGGAATCTAGAATCCCATTCTTATTCGTATCACAGTTATAATTACATACCCCATCTCCATCACTATCAACATTTAATGTGTATGTACAAGTGTTTGTTGGTGAAGTATTCAATTTAATATTTTCTATATCATATATTTCATCTTCGTTATTTGAATCAAGTAGCCAAGTTTCATCATTATAGGTAATGGAATTTTCGGTAACGGTCATATTACCAAAAATGGTATTTTCTTTTGTTAAAAATGTAAACATAACTGAATTATTTACATGAAACGTATCTATTTTATACAATTCATTATCTAATAAATCTTTTTGTATCGTTTTTATTATCGTTGCACGAGTTATCATATTATCTTTGGCATAAGAAGGATGATTGCTCTCGTACTGAATGTCAATTAATAAATTAAATAAATAAATCATCACTATAGAAATAAGCCCAATACTAACTATGATTTCAACTAAAGTCATTCCTTTTTTATTTAACACGGTATCGCCTTCTTCCTATTCGAATCATATTTTAAATTCCTACCATCTTTATATAGTTATTGGTTAAGTTTTCTCTATAGTAATAACTCATTTTTTCTTCCTTTTTGGTTAAAGATGCACCCGAGGTATCTAATTGAGCCATGTTTTGTTCTTCTATTGTTGATATGGAAAGTGGTTCCTCCTCATCTACTAAACCAATTCCATTGATTTTATAAGATGCTACTTTGGATATATCTGAATCAACAAAATTCGTTTCATCTACATATATTTGTAT
>CAYQKO010000062.1:0-7515 GCA_964418205.1 uncultured Muribaculaceae bacterium | reverse complement strand
GAAATAAACCTTGATAAAAGACCAAATAAAGGAATCAAAACTCCAAAACAATTAGATAAAAAAATTGAATCCTGTTTACTGGATGATGAGTTTAAATACATTTTTATAGATGAAGTTCAAAATGTGAATGGATTTGAGGAAATCATTGAAAGTTATCGTTGTGAAAAAAATATTCCATCTTTATCACAGGATCTAATTCCTATCTATTAAGTGGTGAGCTAATTACAAAATTAACTGGAAGAAAAATAGAAATTGATATGCTTCCATTAAATTTCTATGAATATGTTGATATGAAAAAATTTTTAAGTATTTCGGTAAAAGATTCTATATATGAGGAATTTGAGCAGTACATACGTGAGGGAGGATTTCCTGGAGCATTAAACTACGAGAATCAAAAAGATAGAAAAACTTATGTGCAAAATATATTAGATGACATTTTTACAAAGGACATTAAAGCAAATCAGAAAATAAAAAATTCCGAAATATTTCAAAATATACAAAGATATATCATAAACAACTATGGTAGTATGATATCAGCCAGTAGTATACAAAAATATTATAAAAGTATTCATCTAAATATAGATATTCGAACAATAAAAAAATATATAAAACTATTATCTGATGCAAAAATTATATATCCATGCAGTACTTTTGATATCAAATCAAAAGTTTCACTGTCGAGTGAAAGAAAGTATTATTTGGCCGATTTAAGTATATATTTTCTTTATAATACAGATAATAGAATAAACTATGGACCTGTATTAGAAAATATTTTGCACAATTATTTAATTAGTAAGGGATATGCTTTAAGTGTTGGAAAGATTGGAAAATTAGAAGTTGATTTTATTGCAAGTTACCAAAATGAAAATTATTTTTATATTCAAGTCGCTAAAAATATAGAAGATGAGAAAACTATGGAACGAGAATATAGACCATTTTACGATATAAAAGATATGTATCCAAGATATTTATTTTTATTTGACATCATAATAAAGGAGAATATGGATGGAATTAGAAATGTGAATATAGCAAAATTTATAGCGAATAATCAAGAATTATAATATGATTTAAAAAATAAGATGAATGGAGAACTTTTGGAAATACTAAAATCATAGTTCAGGGGATGTGTTGAATGATAAAGAAATGTTTTTTGACGATTATGAAAAAGTATGATAAACTTCTGCTTGGAAAGAAAGAGGAAACATTTTGGCTAGTTTAAACAATGAGAAGAGAAAAGGATTTCATGATAGGAACGATTTATGAAATCTTTAAATAAAATCTGGTGAATGACTTTAGTCTAGAATACAAGAATTAAGATGTTTTGAAATAAAGTTGTGAAAAAACATGAAATAGGAGAGGAGTAATTTATGAAAATAGCAATTATTGGAGGTGGTGCTAGTGGTGTCGTCGCTGCAATTCATGCTTCAAATAAGGAAAATGAAGTGACAATATTTGAACGGAATGATACTTTATTAAAAAAGCTTTTAATGACTGGAAATGGACGTTGTAATTACTGGAATGAAGATCAAGATTTTTGCCATTATCATTCAGAGGAAGAGTTATTCTTGAAAGAAGTGATTGAAGAACAAAAAGAAAAAGTACAAACCTTTTTTATGAAATTGGGAATTGTTCCTAGAATTAAAAATGGTTATTATTATCCTTTTTCGAATCAAGCTACAAGTATAAAATCTGCTTTGTTAAAAGAATTAAAACGGAAAAACGTACTTATTAAAACAAATTATTTTGTAGAGAAACTTGAAAAGATAAATGGCAAATTTTATATTAATGATAGTCTTCTATTTGACAAAGTTATATTAGCTACTGGTGGGGCTTCTTACCCAAAAACAGGAAGTGATGGAATTGGATTTTTTTTAGCGAAGTCTCTTGGACATACTGTTATAAAACCTTATCCTTCGTTAGTTCAATTATCAGGAGATTACCCTTTTTATAAAGAGTGGAATGGAGTACGAAGTGAGGTTTTGGTATCCTTATATGAAGATGGAATTTTTGTGAAAGAAGAGACTGGAGAAGTTTTATTTACAGATTATGGATTAAGTGGCATTTGTATTTTTAATTTAAGTAGATATGTGGGAAAAGGAATCGAAGAAGGAAAACATTATACAGTAAAGATGAATTTTTTACCGTTTGTTTCGAAAAGCGAATCGCTTCATTGGCTCTATCATCAAATATCTTTTTTGAAAGAAAAAGCGGTAGAAGAGTTTTTGGAAGGATTTTTAAACTATAAACTGATTCCTGGTATTTTAAAACAATCCAAAATAAAACCAAACATGCTAGTAGAAGATTTAAGTAATGAAAGAAAAGAAAAATTGTTTCAAGTACTAACTGAATTTGAAGTTTCAATCACTGGTACTTTAGATTTTAATAATGCTCAAGTTACAAGGGGTGGAGTTACCTTATCTGAAGTAACAAAGAAGTTGGAATCCAAGCTTGTAAAAAACCTGTATTTTACTGGAGAATTATTAGATGTCGATGGTGATTGTGGAGGATATAATTTAGGTTTCGCGTGGATGAGTGGTATTTTGGTAGGAGAGAGTGTAAAAGATGATAAGGATTCGATCAATAAAATGTAGTGTATTAGATAAAGAAGAGGTTTTAAAAAAAGCTTCATAACGATGATATTTTTAAAACACCTTAGGAACAATATCAAATGACTAGAAGTGTTAGGGCTGCTATCTATTTCCTTGCAGAAGCTGAATATCATCCTGTTTCATTCGAACGAGGGGATAGGATAGAAAAGCGAGTTTTAGAAGTGGAAAAGTTGAAATATTCTAAAATTCATTATCACCAGATAAAAAACTGCTCTTGAAATTTGATGCAATTGAAAATATATGGCGAATTGAGACAAAATTTTTCATTTTTTTATTTTCTATAAGGTTTATGCCGTAGTTTTAGAAAAAATGGGGAATTTTTATAATATTTATGGTTCTACATCTTTTGATATATCAAAAAAACTTTTGCTTTTTGACATTTTTTTTGATAGAAATTTTCTTTTCATTTTTTATATAATAAATAAAAAATGATATCATAATAATGCTAAAAAACTGCTAAAAAATCATATTTGCAAAGAGTTTAAAATATGCTATAATGAGATAGTCCGAGGTGAAGAAAAAAGTGAGTTTATTAGAAACTTGTGAGTTTGATTCTATCATTAATGACATTAAAAATCATGTAGAGTTTTTAAAATTAAAAGAAGAGTTACATCATGGAATCAGCCGTTATGAGCATTCTATGAGAGTTGCGAAAACAACTTATATTATAACGAAAAAATTACATTTAGATTATGAAAGAGCAACGAGAGCGGCACTTTTGCATGATTTCTTTTTTGATGAACAATTGAAAGAATATAATGCAAAAGAAACTTTAAAGATGCATCCTGATTATGCTTTGCAAAATGCGAAGAAATATTTTGAGGTGGATGAAAAGCAGTCAAATATGATTCGAGCTCATATGTATCCAGTGTATTTAGAAAAACCTAAATATAAGGAAAGTTGGGCGTTAACCGTTGCTGATAAAATGGTTGCTACCCATGAAATGTATCGTTATAAAGCTGCTTTAACTGTTGGAATTTGGACGATATTTTTGTTTAATATGATTACAATTCAAAGATAATAAGAGTAAACTTTATGTTTCTTTTTTTTAATTGCAAAATAAAAGAATGTTCGGTATAATACTATTCATATGGAAGGAGCGTATTTTTAATGGCAAAAAATACAGAAAAAATAACAATAGAAATGAAAGGAGAAGCTTGGGAAAAAGCTTTAGATAAATCATTTAAAAAAAATGTAAAAAATGCTAAAGTAGATGGCTTTCGTAAAGGGAATGTTCCAAAAAACATTTATCTTGAAAAATTTGGTATGGAATCTTTATTTCAAGATGCCTATGAAAGTGTTGTAGATGAAGCATTTAAAGAAGCAAAAGAAAAGACGAATGTAAAAGCAGTGGTTCAACCAACTGTAGATATTAAGCAAATCGATGAAGAAGGTATTATACTTGAATTTTCTTTTGTAGGCAAACCTGAAGTAAAGTTAGGGGAATACAAAAATCTTAAAGTAAAAAAAGAAAAAGTAACCGTTACGAAAGAAGAAATTGATCATGAAATTGATCATTTGCGTGAACAATTTGCTGAAATTCGTGTGAAAGAAGACGGAGTAGTTGAAACTGGGGATACAGCAGTGATCGATTTTAAGGGTACCGTAGATGGGGAAGAACTTGAAGGAGGAACTGGAGAAAATTATCCGTTAGAAATTGGTACAAATACTTTTATACCTGGATTTGAAGATGGTGTACTTGGAATGAAAGCTGGAGAAGAAAAAGACCTACATTTGAAATTCCCTGATGATTATGTGAAGGATTTAGCTGGTAAAGAAGTAGTGTTTCATGTTACTTTAAATGAAATTAAGTCTAGAATTTTACCTGATATTGATGAAGATTTCTTTAATGATTTAGGATATGATAAGGTTACGAATGCAGAAGAACTTGCAAAAGAAGTAGAAAATGTTTTAAAAGAAGAAAAACAACATGATGAAGAGGATCGCTTTCTTGAAGAAGTATTAAAAAAAGCAAGTGAGAATTTAACTCTTGAGTTGCCGGAAGAAATTATTTCAGATGAGGTCCATAGAATGATAAATCAATGGGAAGAACAATTAAAAAATCAAGGCTTGACTTTAAAACAATATATGGAATTTACAGGTTCTACCGAGGAAAAAATGCATGAAGACATGAAACCAGAAGCAATTCGTCGAATTAAGTATCGTTATTTATTAGAAGCTGTTGCAGAAGAGGAAAAAATAGAAGTAACGGAAGAAGAAGCGAATAAAGATGCGGAAGAAATGGCTACGAATTATGGTATTACGAAAGATGAGTTGATTGAAGCTTTCGGAGGAATGGAAGTATTAAAATACGATAGTAAAATGCGTAAAACATTAAAATTTTTGGAAGAAAACAATTAGAAGAAATGTTGGGAAACGTTTCTTTTTTCGTGATGGTAATTTTTACATGTAAATTTTATGTAAAAATTCTTTACAAAAGAAGGGGACTCTTTTATAATAAACTTTAATGTTTAGGGAGTGGTTGTATGGCAAAAACTTTACCTGTTATGCTACTTAAAGATTTTGTTTTATTACCAAATCAAGAGGTAAAAGTTGAGCTGAATCATTCTTTGTCGTTTTTAACTTTAGAATTAAGTGAGAAAGATTTCCATAATGAATTAATATTAGTCTCACCAAAAGATTCCTTAGAGGAAATGCCAGAAGTAGAAGATTTACCAGATGTGGCTGTGATTGGACGGATTACAAAGAAAATTTCCTTGCCGAATAATCATATACGGGTGACAATTGAAGGAAAGAGAAGAGTAAAAATAAGTAAATATTTTAATTCTCCTAAAAGAAAAGAAGTTTTAGAATGTAATTATTTACTATTAGAATTACCTCCGGTTGATCAAGTAGAGGAGATTGCTTTACAAAGAGAATTAAAAAGACTTATTCGAAAGTATGTGAAATCGAATCCTCATGCTTCCAATAGTACTTTGGGAGAAATTCAAAATATAAAGAATTTAAATGAAATGACAGATTTTGTGGCTGGCTTATTACCTACTACCAAAGAAAATAAAATTTTTTATATGGAAGAATTGGATGCAGTAAAAAGAGCGAATAGGTTAATTCAAGATTTTATGGTTGAATTAAAGGTCACTCAATTGGATCAAAAAATAAATCAAGCTTTACAAGAAGAGATGGATCAAAGTCAAAAAGAATTTGTGCTACGTGAACGTATGAAAGAGATTCAAAAAGAACTTGGGGAAGAAGATAAAAAGCACCTTGAAGTGGAAAAATATTATACTATTTTAGAAAATTTAGATTTGTTAAATAGAACGAAAACAAAAATTCGCGGAGAAATTCGCAAGTATGAACTTACGAATGAGATGAGTCCCGAAATTCCCTTTTCTAGAAATTATTTGGAATTGTTCTTTTCTTTACCATGGAATGAAGAAACATTGGAAACGGAAGATTTAAAAATCGTGGAAAAGGAATTAAATAAAACACATTATGGTTTGGATAAAATAAAAACGAGAATATTAGAATATGTAGCAATGAAGAAAAGAAATCCTTTATTACAAGCACCTATTCTTTGTTTGGTGGGGCCTCCTGGTGTAGGGAAATCAACCATTGCTAGTTCCATTGCGAATGCTTTGCATCGTAAGTTTTATAAAATAAGTGTAGGAGGATTGAATGATTCTTCTGAACTGATTGGAAACAGACGTTCTTATATAGGAAGTGCTCCTGGTAAGATTATTCAAGCTTTACAAAAATGTGGTAGTAAAAATCCTTTGATCTTAATTGATGAAGTGGATAAGATGGTGAAAGATTATAAGGGGGATCCAGCAAGTACATTACTTGATATTTTAGATCCTAATTTGAATCAGAGTTTTACAGATTCTTATTTGGAAGAGCCTATGGATTTAAGTCATGTTTTGTTTGTATTAACGGCAAATTATGAGGATAAAATTCCAAATGAATTAAAAGATAGATTGGAAATTATTGAAGTATCTAGTTATACAGTTTTTGAAAAAATAAAATTAGCACAAGAATATTTGATTCCACGTATTGAACTAGATTATCACATATCAAAAGATGAAATCACATTATCGGATGAGGCTCTTCATTATTTGATTTTAAATTATACGAATGAAGCTGGTGTAAGAGATTTACAAAGAAAACTAGAGGATTTATATCGTAAGGTAGTATTGAATAGTGTCAAAACGAAAAAAAACTTACAAGTGGTTTTGGAAGAAAAGGATATCAAAAAATATTTGGAGGAAAAGATTACGAAGTTTGAACCACCGAAAGTACTGAAAAGTGGTTTGGTAAATTCTCTTGCAGTCACTAGTGTTGGAGGGTGTGTCCTTCCAATTGAATCCGTATTATATGATGGTACAGGGAAGTTTATTATTACTGGGCAACTAGGAGATGTAATGAAAGAATCTTTAAATGTTGTGAAAAGTTTTTTAAAGGCGAATGCGGATGCCTTTGAGATTAATCCTAGTTATTTTGAAAAAAAAGATATTCATATTCATTTCTTAGAAGGATCTTTACCAAAAAATGGACCGAGTGCTGGTGTTGCCATTACAACTGCTTTGATTAGCTTGTTAACCAATAAGATAGTTCCTACTTCTATTGCTATGACAGGGGAAATGACCTTGCGTGGAGAAGTGCTACCAGTTGGAGGAATAAAAGAAAAAATTATTGGAGCTTATAATTATGGTATTAAGGAAGTATATATTCCAATTGCGAATAAAATAGATGTAAAAGAACTTCCCAAAGAAGTAAAAAATGCTGTAAAAATTCGATATGTGAAAGAATATAAAGAGTTATATGTAAAAGTATTTCGATAAGTTTTATAATTCATTTTAAAGATTGGCTAAATATAAAGTTATATGGAGGTAAATAAGGTTGAAAATAAAATGTGAAAATTAACCCACGACAAAAATCGTCAATGAAG
>CAYQKO010000061.1:0-7933 GCA_964418205.1 uncultured Muribaculaceae bacterium | reverse complement strand
ATCGTTGTTGTCCCTTCCACACCTTCATAACAATCATTTTCTTTATAATCATTCACAATCTGTAAAAAAGAAGTTTCTTTTC
Source organism: uncultured Muribaculaceae bacterium (assembly GCA_964418205.1). Taxonomy (GTDB): domain Bacteria; phylum Bacillota_I; class Bacilli_A; order RF39; family UBA660; genus Ventrenecus. The sequence goes on along the minus strand of CAYQKO010000061.1, from coordinate 7,851 downwards.
CAAAACAATTTTTTCGCTTCATAATATTTTTAACAGTCCCACTTACTGGGCTATAATAACGTTTTTGATTTCGTTCAAATAAGATTTCTCCTTTCTGAACTTTTTTTTGAGTTAATAAAATCTTATCCTCTTCCTTTATGGAAAGCCATATTTTTTCTGGAGCTAAAAATTCTATCATTGTACTTTTTACTTTAATATCTGCATCTTTCACTAAAGTCAATAATTTTTTCACACTACCACCAACTCTATAATATATTGTAGCATTAAAGGACAAAGAAAAAAAGTCTTTCTTTTCTTTAAAAACGTAGTCAAAAAAAGAAAATGTTTCTCTTTCCATTTTCATATTTTTTATAAATGTTTACGATATTCCTTAAAAGAACTATCCGCATCTAGATCTGTTTTCTCTAACGCTTCAAACAATTTCTTTTGCTCCTTCGTAATCTTTGTTGGAGTAATCACTTTCACAATGGCATATTGATCTCCTTTTCGAAGAGAACCTGGAATTTTTAATCCCTTTCCTTTTAATTTATATTTCGTTCCACTCTGAGTACCAGCTTTAATTTCCATCACAACATTTCCATAAATGGTTGGTACTTCCTTTTTACATCCAAAAATAGCTTCAGTGATTGTAATAGGAACATCCATAGTCAAATCTCCACCATCACGTCTATAAAAATCACTTTCCTCCACATGAATTTCTAAATAAATATCGCCATTGGGGCCACCGTTCATACCAGCTTCCCCTTTCCCACTAATACGCAACTGATGACCCGTTTCTACTCCCTCAGGAATATGTACTTCAATCTTTTTTTTACGCTTTACTTGTCCAGTTCCTCGGCAAGTGGAACAAACTTTTTTTAAAGTTTTACCAGTTCCATCACATCTTGGACAAGCACTTCTACTTTGAACAACTCCAAACAAGCTTCTCTGTTCCGTTACAACATAACCATTTCCATTACAATAACTACATTTTTCTTCTTCAAAGCCACCTTTACCATGACAATCCTCACAAGTATCATTTAAGGAAAGTTCAATCTCTTTATCAACCCCAAAAGCGACTTCTTCAAAAGTCAAATCAATTCGAACTAAAGTGTCTCTTCCTTTTTTTGCACGGCTACCGTTTCTCGCAGATCCACCAAAGAAATCTCCAAAATCCGAAAATCCTCCTGAAAAACCTCCGCCAAAAGAGCCACCAAAAACTTGTCTTAAAATATCACTTAAATCAACATCTCCAGGATCAAAACCACCTCCAGAGGCCCCATCAAAAGCAGCATGACCAAATTGATCATATTGACGTCTTTTATTTTCATCCGATAAAACAGCATAGGCTTCCCCAATTTCTTTAAACTTTGCTTCATCTCCTGTTTCCTTATTATCAGGATGATATTTTTTTGCAAGACGTCGAAAAGCAGATTTAATTTCCGCTTGAGTCGCAGACTTTTCTACTCCTAAAAGTTCATAATAATCTTGTTTATTCATCTACTTCACCCTCTTTTAATAAATTTTCTAATTCAAGTACCTTTTGTTCTATAAAATGGAATGCCTTTTCAAATGGTTCTTTTGTTGTTAAATCCACATCTACTTCTTTCAAAATATCTAAAACATCTTTATTACATCCACTTTTTAAGAATTTTAAATATTTTTCCACAAACCCCTCTTTTTGTTCATAAATATCATTCACAATACAAATAGCGCTGATAAGTCCAGTTGCATACTGATAAACATAAAATGGTCGATAAAAATGTGAAATTCTCATCCACTCATAACGAATCTCGTCATCAACAATCACCGAATCTTTAAAATATTCTTTATTTAAATCATAATAGACAGAACTAAAAAGTTCTTCCGTCAAGCTTTCTTTCTCCTGACATTTTTTACTCATAATACTTTCAAATTCTGCAAACATAGTTTGACGATAAATAGTAGCCTTTACTTTATCTAAAAATTCACATAAGTAAAAGATTTTTTCATCGGTATTTTTCGCATGATCCAACATGTAAAAAGACAATAAAGTTTCGTTAACAGTAGAAGCAATCTCCGCCAAAAAAATTTCATAGCTATAATATGGATAAGAATTATTCTCTTTTGAATACATAGAATGAACAGCATGTCCAAGTTCATGAGCTAAGGTACTTACAGAATCAAATGTTCCATTAAAATTTAATAAAACATAACTATCTGTATCATATCCTCCCCATTGATAAGCACCATTTCTTTTTCCTTCATTTGGATAGAAATCTACATCCTGTAATTCAAACATACTTTTAAAATGCTTTAAATAATCTTCTTTTAAAGGTTTTAAAGCTTCCGTCACAATATGAATTGCTTGTTCCTTAGTATATTCCTTTGTAGGTGTAGATACGATTGGAACATAGGTGTCATACAAGTGATACTCACGTAAGCCCAATTTCTTTGCTTTCATTTTTTGAAATTTTATATTTAAATGATTGTATTTATGTACTTCTGTGACTAAGTTTTCATAAACTTTAGGATTTACTCTTATTCCATCTAAAGCCATTTGAAGAGCTGAATCATACCCTCTAATATTACGGAAAAATTCTAGTTCTTGATAATTTCCTTTTAACAAAGAAGCAAAAGTATTTTTATGATTTTTATAAAATTCATAATAAGTTTGAAACACATTTTTACGTACTTCTTGATTAGGAGATTCTAATAATTGTCCAAAATTAAAATGAGATACTTTGACCTTTTTCCCTTTTTCATCTTTTATCGTTCCAAAAAAGACATCTGCATTATCTAAAGAATTAAAAGCTTCCTCTGGCGTTCCAAATGTATTCGATGCAAAGGATATAATTTTTTCTTCTCTTTCACTCAAAATACGTTTCTTATCATAATAAAGTCTTTCAAAATAAAGCTTATATTCATTTAAACGAGGATCCTCTTGGAAGAAAGATGCCATATCATTCAAATCATGCTCCATAAATTCACTTAGAACAAAAGATTCACTCTCATTGATGTCACTACCTAAAGATTCTATTTCTAACATTTTTCTTTTCCTAGAATTATCTTTCGTATCTTCATCATAAAGAAATCTAGTATACAAAAGAAGTTTTTCATATGCTCTACTTTCTTTTTCACTTGATTTTAAATAATTCCATAGATTTGTTGCACTATCCAAAATATGGCCTTTCATACCAACAATATTTTGATTTTCTTCTCTCACTGTTTTTATGAAATCTACATATGTTTTGTCATCTGGAATGATTTTTTCAATATTCCAACAATCTTTCGGATTTATTTGACTTCTCTCTTTCAACTTTTTCATACATTTCTTTTCCTTTTCTATAGATTACAGAAGAAAGTTCTAGTTTCCTAGAACTCAACATTATTTTTCTTCGTAATTTGCTTCTTCTACGTCATCATCAGCTTTTGGTTGTTCACTAGATTCTGTTGTAGTTTCCGCATTTTGATTTTGTTTTGCAGCTTCTTCATAAACTTTTGTAGCCAACTTCATAACGACTTCATTTAATGCTTCCGTCTTCTTTTTTATATCTTCTGTATCATTCTTTTCCATTGCATCTTTCAAATCTTTGATTTTACTTTCCGCATCGCTTTTATCTTTGCTATCTACTTTATCGCCTAGATCTTTTAATGCTTTTTCAGCTTGGAAAATTAGAGAATCCGCATCATTTTTCACATTAGCATCTTCTTTACGCTTTTCGTCCGCTTCTTTGTTTGCTTCTGCTTCTTTCATCATCTTATCAATTTCTGCATCACTTAAATTTGTACTAGATGTAATGGTAATAGATTGTTCTTTATTCGTTCCTAAATCTTTTGCTGTTACATTCACAATACCATTCGCATCAATATCGAATTTTACTTCAATTTGAGGTACTCCTCTTGGAGCTGGTGGAATATTTGTTAATTGGAAGTTTCCTAATGTTTTATTATCTTGAGCCATAGGACGTTCTCCTTGTAACACATGAATGTCAACAGCTGGTTGATTATCCGCAGCAGTACTAAATACTTGACTCTTACTTGTTGGAATGGTTGTATTTCTTGGAATTAAGACAGTCATTACACCACCTAATGTTTCAAGGCCAAGGGACAAAGGTGTAACATCTAGTAATACTAAATCATCCATTTCACCAGTTAAAACACCACCTTGAATCGCTGCACCCATTGCCACTACTTCATCTGGATTTACTCCTTTATGAGGTTCACGACCTAATTCCTTTTTCACTAAATCTTGAATATAAGGGATTCTTGTAGAACCACCAACCAATATAACTTCATCAATATCTTTGCTTGATAATTTAGCATCTTTCAAAGCTTTACGAACTGGTTCTAATGTAGAATCAAATAAATCACGACATAAATCTTCAAATTTAGCTTTTGAAAGTTCAATATCTAAGTGAACTGGTCCATCACTATTTTGAGAAATAAATGGTAAATTTATTTGTGTTGTACTCATACCAGACAAATCTTTTTTCGCTTTTTCAGCAGCATCTTTAATACGTTGCATTGCCATCGCATCATTTGATAAATCAACACCCGTTTCTTTTCTAAAAGTATCAACTAGGTAATCCATAATAAGTTTATCAAAGTCATCTCCACCTAAATGATTATTACCAGCAGTAGATTTCACTTCAAACACACCGTCACCTAACTCTAGAATAGAAACGTCAAAAGTTCCTCCACCTAAATCATATACTAAAACAGTTTGTGTTTTATCTTGCTTATCTAATCCATACGCTAAAGCAGCAGCAGTTGGTTCATTAATAATACGTTTTACATCTAAACCAGCAATCTTACCAGCATCTTTCGTTGCTTGCCTTTGTGCATCATTAAAATATGCAGGAACAGTAATCACAGCCTCTGTTACTTTTTCTCCTAAATAGCTTTCAGCATCTGTTCTTAATTTGGCTAAAATCTTCGCGGATATTTCTTGTGGAGTCCAATCTTTTCCATTGGCACTCACTTTCTCACTTGTACCCATTAATCTCTTAATAGAAGCAATTGTATTTTTGGGATTCGTAACAGCTTGACGTTTTGCACGATCTCCAACCAATACTTCTTCTCCTTTAAAAGCAACTACAGATGGAGTAGTTCTTCCTCCTTCATCGTTTGGAATAACAGATGGTGTACCACCTTCCAATACAGAAACACAACTATTTGTTGTTCCTAAATCAATACCTATAATTTTACTCATATTTTATCATCCTTTCTTTTTTTCTTTATGAGTTATTCTTATCTTTTCGGCTTATCTTCTTTATATTCGACTTGTGCTTTATTTTGCTCTAGCCTTTCTATAATCCGTTGATACTCCGAGTATATTTCTTCAAAAGATTTCTCTTTTTGATACAATTCTTTATATTCCCTTCGAATCATATCTTTTACTTCCTCTTTTATAATAATCCAATCTTTGGACATTGACATATTCTTCTTGGAATCACATTTTTCAATTAAAATGGAGTCATAAAGACGAATACTTTTCACAATCTCCATTTCTTTTCTTACCCAAGATAATTCCTCTTGCATACTATTTTTCTTCTACTTTCTGATTTACTTTTACCATGGCAGGACGAATCACTTTATCTTTATACCTATAGCCTTTTTGTAGAACATCTAAAACAATATTATTTTCAAATTCATCCGTAGACTCGACTAAAACAGCATTCATAGAAGCTTCATCAAAATTTTCATGCAAACAATTTATTTCTTCTACACCTATCTGTTTTAACATCTCGATGAGATTACCATAAATCATCTTAAAGCCACTTAAGAATTTACTTACTTCGTCCGTTAAATCATTGTCGTCCATTTTAATTGCATGTTCAAAATTATCTAAAATGATTAACAACTTAGTAATCACTTCTTCCCCATCATATTTCATGAAACGAGATTTTTCTTCTTCAAAACGTCTTTTCATATTTTGCATTTCTGCAGATAATCTTAAGATTTTTTCATCTTTTTGTTTCGTTTCCGCTTTTAAAGTTTCCATCTCTTTCTGATATTTATTTTCTTTCTTTTCTTTTTTCTTAGGAAGTTCCTTTTCTACTTCTTTTTCTTCCTTTACTTCTTCTTTATTCATCACTATCCTCCTTATTTAACTCTTTATGAATGAAAGTCAAAAGTCCTACCACTCTGTCATATTCCATTCTTTTTGGTCCAATAATCGCAATGGTACCCTCTTCCCCATTTTTCTTATAAGTTGTTTTAATCACTGTTACATCAGGATCAAACTCACTTTCCTTTCCTATATATATATTCACGCCATCTTTATCTTTTGTTGCATCAATTTTCTCTATAAACTTACGATCTTCAAATTTATCTAAAATTTCCCGAATTTTATCTACATCATTATATTCTGGTTCTTGCAACAAATAATTTTTTCCTCTGACATGAATTGTTTCTTCTCTTTTCGAAGCAAAATCCTGAAACGTTTGAGAAAAGATGGAAAAAATGGTTTCGTATTGTTCAATTTTCTGAGCAATAACAGGCTTAATTTCATACTCCAGTCTCGTAGCGACTTCATTAATCGGAGTTCCAATAAGCATTTTATTGATGATTTCACAGGTTTTTACTACTTCACTAATGTTGATGTTCTGTGGTAAGGAAAACTGTTTGTTTTGAACAACTCCTTGATCTGTACATACGAGTGCCACGATATTTCCGTTTTTTAAAGGTATAATATTTACTTGTTGTAAAGTATTTTCTAAACTATTTTTTCCTAAAACGATACTTGTATAACTTGTCATTTCACTAATGATTTCCACACAAGCTTCGATTGCATCGGATAAAACAAGTTCATGATTTTTAAAAATAGTTTGTAACTTATACGTATCACTAGCAGATAATTCTTTCGGCTTCATTAAATTTTTGACATAATATTTATAACCTTCTTCCGAAGGAATACGTCCAGAAGAAATATGATTTTTTTCTAACAATCCTAATTCTTCTAAATGAGCCATTTCATTACGAATTGTCGCGGAGGAACACTTCAGTTTTTTACATAACGACTTACTTCCAACAGGTTTTGCAGTTTGGATATAAGACTCCACTATTTCTTTTAATAGTTTCGTTTGTCTTTCACTCATACATACACTCCTTTAGCACTTAAATCACCTCAAATGCTATCAGTATTATAGTATGTTTTTTTAGCACTGTCAATACTAGTTTGCTAATTTTTACTTTGAATTGTAACCACTTTTTTTAGTTTATGAACAGACCTGTTGATTTATTTAGCAAAAGGTATATAATATAAGCCAAGAAAGGTGATTTATTAATGGAAGAAACTTTTAATGTAGGGAATTCAACAAGAGAAAATATCGATTATGCTTTTAAAAATTTAATTTATTATGTTACAGCTTCAACTCAATTGGATATATACAAAGAACAAAAAGAAAATTTTGAAAAAGTTTTAGTTGAAATCAAAACAATTTTAGAAACATATGTAAATAAAGGGAACTTTGTATCTATAGAAGAAATAAAATTAGAAAAAATAAAATTTGATTTAATTGATTTAGATGCTGAAACGAAATCTTTAAAATCTTATTTTGCAGAATGGTCCTTGTTGTGGTTAGATGCAATGATTTCTTTGAGAATGTCAGAAATTAAAATAGGAGGAGTTAATAATAGCAGATAGAGATAAGCAATCATAGGTTATTTTAAAATAAGTGATATTGTAAAAAGAAATACGAACGAAATATTAAGAGCAACAGTGTATGATAAACAAAGCGATGGATATGAAATAGTTGAATACTATGGTAAGAATAATCCAAATTGTTTTGCAAAGAGCAAAAATGAGAGGAAGAAAATAATATGGAACACGAAATGAAATTGCAACCTGAGTATGAGCGCCCTCTTTTTTTGCTGCATTGATAGCTG
>CAYQKO010000060.1:0-8038 GCA_964418205.1 uncultured Muribaculaceae bacterium | reverse complement strand
TTGTAGTGGCATGCATGCAGGAAAAACAATTGGATGATAATGAAATAGAAACTCAAGAATTTATAGAAGTATCAGAAACTTTGGATGATGAAAAGATAATATACGAAGTTACTTCTACTTATAGCTACCGCACTTCAAATCCAGAGCAGTTATATGAAATGGCAAATTTAGTTGTTATTGCAAATTTTGTAGAAGATGTTGAAACGCAGATAAATGCGAATGAAGTTCCATTTACTATTTCAAAATTTCATGTTCAAAGCATTATAAAAAATACTGGAAATTTTACTATAGAAGAGGATATTCTAACGAAAAGAAACGGCGGAACAGTTTCTTTGCAACAACTATTAAATGCTAGAGATGATGATTTTTCTGAAAAAATTGGTGCAAATAATTTAACAGTCAATCAAAAAAGCTCCGCAAAAGTCCGCTTTAAGAATGAAAGTATAGGAGACAAATCCTTAGAAGAAGAGAATATAAGATTATTATTTTTGCATAAAGAGGAAGAGGAAGAGTACTTTACTATTATAGCAAATGATTATGGAATGCTTTCTTATGATAATACTACAAAAAAAGCATATAATGCGGCAGAAAATAACTATTCCAGTTATTCCTTCTTAAAATAGGGTATACATCCCCGTTTTTTGCAGCGTGAGGCCAAATGTAGTATTATGGATATGGAATGAGAGCGATGTTATAACATCGCTTGATTCAGATCCCCCGCTTTCGAGGAGAGACAATCGTTCGGTGATTGATTGGGGACTTGACTAGGGGGAGTATTCATTTCAAGGTTTTTTCCTTCCTATGGGTGCCTTGAACGAAGTGAATGGAAAGGAGCTTAGAATGAAAAAAGAATACTTTAAAAATATTGATTTATTAAAAGCTATCGCTTGCATATTCGTTATTATGAATCATACAAGTTCTTATCTTTTAATAAATGAAAATTATTTACCATTTTATAAAATTGAATTTGTTTTATGCAGAATAGCAGTTCCGATATTTATTATGTGTACGGGTTATCTAATGTGCACGAAGGAATTAAAAGGAAAAGATGTTTTAAAAAAGATTTTAAAAGTATTGATTCCATTATTTCTTTTATCAGGACTTATTTATTTTTTACAACATAAAACCATTGATTTTCTTTTTTTGCAAAACTTTCTAGCAACGCCAATTATTGAACCTTATTGGTATATTTATATGTTAGTGGGTTTATATATGATTATGCCATTTTTAAATTATATAAGCAAAAATGCTTCATCCAAGGAACATATATTTTTAATAAGCGTAATACTAATTATTCCAGCTTTCCTAAAAATCTTTTCTCTTGATGTTTCCACATACTGGGGCTTGGCGATTCCGACTTATAGTATTGGTTATTATTTCATGGGTAGTCTTTTTTACAAGATTCATGATCAAATAAAATTTGCAAAATTAAGTGGAATTTTATTCGTTATTTTCTATATAATCGGAATCCTTTTCTATACAAATCATTCTTTAGAATTATATCATATAGATAGTTTATTATTAATCGGTATGTCTATACTTTTTATGAATTTTATCTTAGGTTTTAAAATAAAAAAAGAATACAAATTTTTCACTTTCCTTTCTGCAAATTCTCTTTATATTTATTTATTTCATCCTATTTTACAAAACAAAATATATGAACTTTCCTTTTTTCAGAATTTGATTTCTTTTAATTCTATTATAGGCATTTTATTCTATCAATTTGTTCTGTTATTCATTTGTTTGGCACTGGCGTGGCTTTGTAATTATACGATTAAAAAGATACTAATTTTCACCTCAAAATACATTTCGGAAACTTCATAAAAATCTAGCTGATTCTTCTTAAAGTGTGCTATGATATAGGAAAGCGAATGAAAGGTGACTCACTATGAAGAAAACAAAATGCTTGAGACAACAGAAAAAATGTATGTTTTATCTTTTGTTGATAGAACTTTTTGTTGTGGGTTCTATTTGTCTTTTTTTGAATTATTATTTGCATGCAATTCAAAGGCAAGAACGAATTTCTAAAATTACGGATTATACTTCTTATACTTTAACTTATGAAACACAAAAAAGGTGTCAAACAAAAGAGAAATTTTCCTATGATGGATATACCTATTATTATGATTGTATGAATGAAGTGTTTTTAAATTATGGGTCTACCCAAATGACTTTAAAAGAAGCGATTACGAAAGAATATCTTACTTTAAATGATTTGACGAATCATTTAAAGAAGGAAAGTATAGATGATCAAGTGATATATACTCATGTAAATACGAATGTTACGAAAGGATATCAATTTATAATTGAGGGGAATATGGTTACTTTTTCTGCTTATGACAGTTAATGCATCAAAGTGATTCTTTTCATTCCTTTCATACTTAAGAATACAACAAAAATAATATTGATGATTTCACTAAAGACTAAAGAGTACATACCAATGTGACAAAGGGATAGGATTGAGAGCATCATTAATTTTAAGATAACCCCAAAGAAGGTGATTTGAAACGATAGTTTGGCTTCTCCTCCAGCTTCTAGGATCGCGGATAATGGAGCTTCTAAATAGAATAGAACAAAAACTGGGGCAAGAACGAATATATAATCGCTACCCATTGTGGTTTTATAAAGAATCTTTAGCAGTGGTATTCGAAAAAGAAAGATGAGAGTGGAACTAGTAAGTCCGATGAGAAAAGCATAAGATAAGGCTTGTCTGATTCGTTTTTTTAGCATAGTGTAATTTTCTTCGGCTTGATATTTACTTATTTCTGGAATTAATACTTGACAGATTGCGCCTATGAAAAAAGATGGCATGGTAAGAAGAGCAATGGCATAGGCATTATATGCTGCATATTCTGTTAAAATGTAATTGCTAGAATAACCTGAAAATAAAAGGAAATTGGTTAAAATAATTGGCTCTAAAAAGAAGCCAATGTTTCCTATGAAACGACTGGACACGGATGGAACACTGATTTGGAGAATTTGGGAAATGATCTTTTTTTGGGGTCGTAAATCTTTTTTTTCAATTTTAATATGTTTTGGTAAGAAAAAAATAAAAGTACAGACACTAATAAATTCGGTAAAGGCATTGAATAAAATATAACTCATGACTCCATAAAAAAGATGGAATTCGATAATTTTAGGCAAGAAAAATAAGATAAAGAGTATTCTAGCAAGTTGTTCAAAGATATTGGATATAACATTCGGATGGACTTTTAATTTCCCTAAAAAATAGCCTTTCAAAACAGAAGATAAGCTAATAAATGGTAATGTTCCAGCCATTGCCCAAATAAGAGGTGTTAGTTTGGGTTGTTTTAAGAGATTCGTTGCAATAAAGGAAGATGAGATGAAAACGACAAATATTAAAACAAGATGGAAAAGGATTAAAAAGAAAGTTGCAGAGAAAAAAATATTTTTCCCTCTTATTTTTCCTTCACTAACTAATTTCGAGATACTAATAGGAAGGGAAAATGTTGCTAATGTAATGAATAATGAGTATGTTGGCATGACAATGGTAAGATAGGAAATGCCTTCTGTTTTCAAGGCTCTAGTGGAAAGAATTCGAATCACAAAACCGAGAATTTTTACGAGGAATCCACCGAATAACAAAATAAAAATAGATGTCTTAAAAGTGTCTTTTTTCAAATAATCACTTTCCTATTCTAATGGTTTGCTTTATAATAATACTATGTTGTAAGTGGTCATTTCAGAATAGGAGAATACTATGAATAGTGAAAAATTTTCAAATTTAGAGGAATTATATCAAAAATTACTACCGGCTTTACGGACGAAGAAAAATGAAATGGGTCGTGAAAAAATGTTGATGAGTGAATATCAAATCTGGGAGTATTTTTGTACACATGTCTGGGCTGGTAAAAAGGCCTTGACTTTAGGTGTCATGGTAGATGATATTTTAAATACAGACAATTTTTTAATATTTAGTAAGAAAGGAGGAGACAATGGAACCGATTATCGTGAATAAACAAAGTAGTATTCGTATATCTGGAAGGAAAGTGATTTATTTTGATCCTTTAGAAGTGGAAGCTTTGCATGATGCGGATTATATTTTTATTACGCATCCTCATTTTGACCATTTTTCGCTTTTGTCGATTCTAGAGTTAAAGAAAGAAAATACGGTGATAATAACACCAAAAGATATTGTAGAAGAATTATTATCCGTGGGTTTTAATGAAGAATATATTATGATTGTGAAACCGAATGAAACTTATGCTTTAAAGAATTTAGAGTTTCAAACAATCCCTGCTTATAATTTACATAAGAAAAATCATCCGAAAGAAAGTGGATGGGTTGGGTATGTGGTTACTTTAGACAATGTTGTGTATTATATTACAGGAGATACGGATGTAACAAAGGAATCCAAGGAAGTAAAATGTGATATTTTGTTTTTGCCAGTAGGTGGAACTTATACGATGGATTGTTTGGAGGCCTCAAATTTATGTAATACGATTAAACCAAAACTAGCGATTCCTACCCACTATGGTTATGTTGTAGGGAGCAAAAAAGATGCAGAGGTATTTAAAAAAAGATTGGAAAAAGGGATTGCTTGTAAAATATTATTGAAAGAAGAATGAGGATGAAAGTAGAAGAAATATTTGAGAAATTATTGGAAAAATGTGAAGAATATTATACGTTAGAAGAAATAGAAAAGATAAAGGAAGCTTACGAGTTTGCTGTTTTAAAGCATCAAGGAAAAAAAAGACTCAATGGTACGGATTATATGACGCATCCATTAGGGGTTATGGAAATTCTTTTGGACATGAATGTAGATGCGGCTACGATTTGTGCTTCGCTTATTCATGAAACTATGAATCATGCTGGAGCAACAGAGGAAGAAATTGAAGAAAAATTTGGAAGTGATGTGGCCTCCATTGTGACGGTGATATCGAAAATCAATCGTTTAGAACTTCAAGATGATTCGGAATATTCGGCAATGAATTTACGAAAAGTCTTAGTGGGAATGAGCGAGGATATTCGCGTGTTGTTTTTGAAGTTGGCCGACCGTTTGCATAATTTAAGAACTATAGATGCGTTAAGTCCTGAGGAACGGAAACGAAAAGTAAATGAAACCATGACTGTTTTAATTCCCATTGCCCATCGTCTTGGAATGTATAAAATAAAAGGGGAAATGGAGGATTTGTGTTTAAAATATAGCAAACCAGATGTTTATCAAGATATTTTAGAACGACTAAATGCTACAGAAGAAGAATTAAAAGAAAGTTTACATGAAATGGAAGATTCCATTAGTGAAATGTTAACGGAGCAGAATATTCCTTTTAAAATTAAAAGCCGTGTAAAAAGTGTTTATAGTATTTATAATAAATTAAATAATGGAAAAACATGGGAAAACATCTACGATATTTTAGCTTTGCGTGTGATTGTGGAAAAGGTAAGTGAATGTTATCTTACTGTAGGGCTTATTCATGCGAAGTATCGTCCCATTCCTGGAAGATTTAAAGATTATATTGCTATGCCTAAAGCAAATATGTATCAAAGTTTACATACAGGTGTTTTTGGTAGTGATGGAAATCGTTATGAAGTTCAAATTCGAACAGAGGAAATGGATGATTTTGCTGAAAGAGGAGTCGCGTCTCATTTTGCTTATAAAGAAAAGAAGCATTATATTAAAAATATTATGGAACAAAAACTAGAAATTTTTCGCAATTTAATCGAGTCTTCCGAAAATTTATCTGATATTGAGTTTGAAAGTGATGTTAAAAATGATTTGTTAAATGATAGTATTTATGTCTTTACTCCAAAAGGGGATGTTTTAGAACTTCCTAAGGGAGCCACACCTTTGGATTTTGCTTATCGCATTCATACGGATGTGGGGGATAAGACCGTCGGAGCTATTGTAAATGATGCGATTGTTCCTTTGAATTATGAATTACAAACGAATGATATTGTTAAAATTAAAACGAGTAATACGGGTGTTCCAAATAAGGAATGGCTCAATTATGTTAAGACAAGTCATGCGAAAAATAAGATAAAGGCTTATTTTAGTAAACAAGAAAAAGAAATCTATACAGAAAAAGGAAAAACGATATTACTGAATGAGCTTAGACGCCGTAAGTTATCTTTTGATACAGTTCTTTCTAGTGAGAATATCAAAAAATTATGTAATGAATTAAAGTTGGAAAATTTAGAAGATATTTACTTTTCTATTGGGTCTTTAAGATTTACTGCAGCATATATTATTTCTTTCGTCACCGAAGAGAAAAAAGATGTGCAGGATGTATTATTAGAAAAAGTATTAACAAATCAAAAGAATTCTGTGAAACGAAATTATAAGAGTGATATTTTGGTGAATCATGAAGAAAATATTATGGTGAATTTAGCAAAATGTTGTAATCCAGTAAAAGGAGATGAAATCATAGGTTACATTACAAAAGGTGAGGGGGTATCGGTTCATAAGGTAGGATGTCCGAATGTTCCTTTCGAATCCGATAGATTAATTCCAGTCACATGGAATGATAAGAAAGATACGATGTATTTTACAAGAGTTGATGTTGTGTGTGAATCTCATAAGAATTATTTACTAGATATTATTGGTAAAGCTACAGCAAAAGGGGTTTCTATAGATTCAGTCAAAACGAAAGAAAGAGAAACAGACAATGTGTATGAGTTAACCGTGAAAACATCGAATAAAGAGACTTTAGAGGATTTTATGAATAGTTTGTATGCATTTAAGTTTGTGAAAGGTGTGGAACGTAAATGACGGAAAAAGAAGTACGAATTTTAGAAATTGATGTGGATGAATGGATTCAAATGTTAGGCCGTATGGGAGCAAAAAAAGTAGGAAGTTGGGTTCAAAGAAGATATGTTTATGATTTTGAACCAAAAGTATCGAATAAATGGATACGGTTAAGGACAAATGGCGAAAATACTACCTTAACTATTAAAGAAGTGATTGATTCTACGAAAATGGATGGAACAAGAGAGTTGGAAATTGAGGTCTCTGATTTTGATAAAACAAAAGCTATTTTAAAAGAACTTGGATATACACCCCGTGCTTTGCAGGAAAATAAGCGAACTAGGTATATGTATCAAGATATTGAAATTGATATGGATACTTGGCCTTTTCTTCCGACCTATGTTGAGATTGAAGCACCTACAAAAGAGCAAGTAGAAGATTTTTTAAAGAAGATTACTTATGATAAAGATAAGTTGACAACAATGGATGTAGATTCTATTTATCGGTCTATATATCACATAGATCCAGATAAAGTTGTCTTAGCTTTTGAGGAAAATATATGAAAGTAGTTGTTCAAAGATGTGAGAATGCATCGGTTCTTTTGGATACAAGTGTGATTGGTCGTTGTGATGTTGGACTTCTGTTACTCGTTGGATTTACAGAGGGTGATAGTCAAAAGGAAATTGATTATATGGTACACAAAATATTACATTTGAGAATTTTTCCAGATGAAAATGGTGTTATGAATCAAAGTGTTTTAGATGTGGGTGGTTCTATTTTGTCTGTGAGTCAGTTTACTTTGTATGCGGATACAAAAAACGGCAATCGTCCAAGCTATATGAAAGCTTTAAAAGGAAGTGAAGCCGTTAAATTGTATGATTTATTGAATCAGGAATTAGCAAAATATATTCCAGTAGAAACTGGTAAGTTTGGTAGTGATATGAAAATAGAGTTTACGAATGTTGGACCAACTACAATTCTTTTAGAGAAAGAGGGAGAAAAGTGAAATTAGATGGAAAAGATGCTATTGTGAATGGTGGAACTATGGGCAATGGCTTAGGTATTGTGAAATATCGCCAAAAAGGATTTACTAAAATTATAAATGCTTTAAAACACTTTACTTTAGGACAAAAAATGAGGGCACATTTAGTCGTGTCCTCTTCAGGGGTTGAGGTTATGTACTCCACCATCTTTCTTAACCCTTTAAAAATAAGGAATCATTTAATTTTAAATGTCGACTAATTTCACGAAATATCATATATTTTTATCTATTTTATCGACTAAAATAAACTACAACCCATTAACAATATTTAATCATTAACTTCCTCT
>CAYQKO010000059.1:0-8074 GCA_964418205.1 uncultured Muribaculaceae bacterium | reverse complement strand
GCTCGAACCAAAACCCAACTATTAGGAAATGTTACACGAACACCATCAACATTTAAGTATTCATAACGCTTCTTTTTCACATATTCTGTAATTTGATTTACCACTTCAAATTTTTTTTCATTCGAGACTTCTATTTTAATTTCTGGAGTAGAGTAATATAACGGAAGATTATCTAAATGTTCACTAAATGATTTTGTACTGTTTGATAATATTTCTAAAAAACGTAAACCAGCATAAATAGCGCTACAAACCTCGGGACCACGATCATTGAAGAAAATATGTCCAGACAGTTCTCCCCCTAAAGGAATATTATATTTTTTCGTGTTTGCTTCTGTGAAACTAGTTCCCGTACGACTCATAAATACCGTTCCACCTAGTTTTTCAATCTCATCTATTAGTGCTTTAGAACATTTCACATCACATAAAAAAGTTTTATTTTGTACTTTATCAATCATATCACGAACAGCCACAACTAAATACTTATCGGCCATAATAAATTGCCCATTTTCATCAATAATTCCTATCCTGTCCCCGTCTCCATCAAAAGCTATACCAATATCAGCATGTACTTCTAGTACTTTAGCTTTTAGCATTTCCATATTTTCTTCTACAGCTGGATCAGGATGATGAAAAGGAAAAGTCCCATCACTATCAGAACAAATATATGTAACATCCAAATTGGAAAACATTTGAAATACATCACGAATAATTGTTGAAGCAACACCATTACCACAGTCCACAACAACCTTTAAAGGTTTTGAACCGATATGAACATTATCCATCAAATATTCTAAATAATCTTTCTTTATATCACGTTTTTCCAATATACCTTGTCCATTTTTAAAATTGCTTTGCAAAGTAAAATTCTTAAAATCTTCAATCATATCACCTCTCGCGTTCGCAAGAGCATCAAAAGAAAATTTAAAACCGTTATCATCCTTAGGATTATGACTAGCTGTAACCATTATTCCATAGGCATTTTCTTTATAACGTGAATAATAGTGCATAGGGGTTGTAATAAGACCATAATCAATAACATTGATACCAGAATCAAGTAACCCTCTGGTAAGTGCCTCAGAAAGGCTTTCAGAAGACAATCGATTATCATGCCCTATAACGCATTTATTTTTATCCAAAAAAATTTGCAGATAACTTCCATAACTCTTTCCAATAATATATGCTAAATTTTCATTTACTTCATCAGGATAGTTTCCACGTATATCATAGGCTTTAAAAACAGATTCATTTATCATAATCCACCTCTTTATTCTATCATATTCATTTTAGCATAGATTTCAGAACTGTCAAACACCTTCAAAAGCGTTTGACACTTTATTTCAAAAGCGTTATTCTTTATGTAGAGAAGGTGATTACAGTGGATAAAACAAAGGAACTCCAAGTAGAAACAATGTTTCGTCAAAAAAATTCAACTAAGAATCATACAGTTCAACAAAGAAAAAACAGACCGTTAACCAAAGATTTAGTAGGTAAGTTTAAAATTGCTGTACTTGCTTTGGCCTCAGCAACAACGATTGGAATCAGTGCACGTGTAGGGTATCAAGTAGGAAAAAACAATGTTCAAAGTGCTTATGAATTACAACAGGAGAATGAAGAGTTGGCTTATAATAATGCTTTAGAAGCGTACAAGAAAGAAGCTCAAAAAATTTTAGATTCGCATACCCAAACATCTGACTCAATCGAGCACACATTAACACAAGGAACACAACGTGAATACCAAACAGAGGTAAAAATACAATACGATCATAACCAAATTGCTGAAGAGATTCAAAAAAGAGAAACGGAAAGAATAAATAATGGCTTATCCAATGATACAAAATATTTAATCGCCGGTCTTTATGAAATTATTCCTTATGGAAAATCAACGAATCTAGATGGAATAATCAAAGATTTAAAAAATGCAAATTATAGTAGCTTAAAAGAATATATTCATTGGCAAGGCTATGAAGATATCGATGAATTTTTAGCCTCAGCTCACTTAGATCAAATGAATAAAACCAAAGAAGGACGTGGATTATGAACCAAGAAGTAACAAGTTTTACCATAGATGGGGAAGAATACTTAGTATTAGACCAAGTCCATTACCAAAATAAGACTTATTTGTGGTTATTTAAAGAAGAAAATCCGAAAGAGTTTCTAATTCAAGAATTTCGTAAAGAAAGCCCAGAAATATTATTTGGTATCCCTGAAGAAGAGTATCCTATTTTGTTAGAAGAATTTATAAAACGTCATAAGAAGTAAAAAACTTCTTTTTTTTCTTGTTTTTGCATATCCTAGATTAGGAGGATGATGAAATGAAAAATGTAATACCATTTTCAAAAGAATTAGATTTTTCAACAAAAATTAGTGAAATTACAAGTATTTCATTGGAAAGAGAATTTGAAGTAAAAAATTCTGAAATTGAAGGGAATTTATTTGTAAGTGGTGAATACAAAAGCCACGAAGTAAGTGCTAACGTAATACCTTTTTCCTATAAAATTCCTTTTACCATTGAAATACCAGAAAACTTAAAAAAAGAAAGCATCGTATTAGAAATTAGTGATTTTGCTTATGATATTATGGAAGAAAAACAAATCAAAGTAAACATTGAATTAGAATTAAATGGAGAGTTGGAAGAAATCAAAGAAAATATAGAAGAAGTAGAACCAGTTCCTTCTGTAGATTCTGAAGAAATTATCAGAATGATGGAAGAAGAAAAAGAAATGCAAGAAGTGGAAGAAAATCAAATAGAGGAAAAGAAAGAAAAAGAACTTCCAACAGAAGAAGCAGTAACGGTTGATAGAGAAGAAAGCGAGGATGTAATATTGAATACAGTTACAAACGAAGAAGAATATCAAACTTATCACATTCATATTGTAAAAGAAGGTGAGAATATCGAGACAATTTGTACTATGTATAACTCGAACATGAGTCTGCTTGCAGATTATAACGATTTATCCAATGTAATAGCAGGGGAAAAAATAATTGTCCCAAGTAATGATGAATCATAGAAGCATTGAAGTAATCAAAGAGGCATACAAACCTACGAAGGTCACCATAAAAGGAAATGTTTTACTATTAGAATCCACCAGTGGGAATGTTGTTTTAAAAGAAAAGAAAAATAATATAAGAGAATTATACGATTATTTAAATAGTCGTAGTTTTTCTTATTTTCCACCTTTATTAGACGATTCCAAAGAAGGTGTAAATATCTTTTCCTATATAAAAGATACAAATACTCCCGTAGAACAAAAAGCAATGGATCTAATGAAACTAACAGGATTACTTCATCAAAAAACGACTTATTATAGAGATGTAACAAGCGATGAATACAAAAAAATATACGAAGAAATCAAAGAGCAAATTGCCTATTATAGATATTTTTTCGATGATCTTTATGATGAATATTTTAAAAGAATCTATCCTAGTCCTAGCGAATATTTTTTGTTAACAAACATTTCAAAAATCCTCGCGTCCTTAGGATTTGCAGAAAGTAAATTAGAAACATGGTATGAACATGTCCATACCATGACCAAATATCGCGTATGTCAAATTCACAATAACCTATGTTTAGAACATTTTCATGAAAACTGTATATTGAGTTGGGAAAATTCTCGTAAAGATAGCCCTGTATTAGACTTAGTAAATTTCTACAAAAAAAGCTATTTTGATTTAAATTTTGATTTCTTATTAGAAGAATATTTTCGTATTTGTCCCTGGAGTGAAGAAGAGAAAATGCTATTTTTCATCGTTATATCCATTCCCCCAAAATTCGAATTAAAAGACACAGAATTTAACAAAGTAAAAAATATTCGTGTAACTCTAGATTACATTTATAAAACAGAAAACTTAATTAGGCCATACAATACGGTAAAGCAAGAACAAAAGTAAAACAAATTCGATGAATAGAACAAAAATGTTAAATCGTAAAGGTAAAATAAGCGTTATAATCACTTGATAAAAAATCAGCACACTTAATGCTAGAATAGCAATTACTGTAAAAAAAGACCCATTCTTTTTTGGAGGCATACCTATCACCTATCATATTTTACGTAGAAGAAAAAGAAAACGTTCCATAAGACAAGAAAAAAATGATTGACTAAAATGCTAAATGTAGATTATAATGGATACATGATAGGAGAGAGGTTAATATGCATAAAATATTAAAAAACAAGAAAGGATTTACATTAATTGAATTGTTAGCAGTAATCGTTATTTTAGCAATCTTAATGTTATTTGCTGGAAGTAATGTAATGAACGTTATGAACAATGCTAGAAAGAATTCATTTCGATCTGAGTTTTTATCTCTATTAGAAACAACAGAAATTGATGCTCAACAAGATCAATTATATGGAAATGCTTTAACGACAACTGGTACATGTAAATGTTATTGTATAGGTGATGGATGTACTGATAATCTCGTAACATCTTTTGATAACACAAGTGGTTATACAGGCAGTGTATTAGTAAAAAATACAGGTGATGGTACACTTACTTATGAAGGTTGGATGTATAGCAAATCTTATCAAATCGTTGATAAATTTAATAGTTTAACTACCGATGACGTTAAAGACTATGCTGGAAG
Source organism: uncultured Muribaculaceae bacterium (assembly GCA_964418205.1). Lineage (GTDB taxonomy): Bacteria > Bacillota_I > Bacilli_A > RF39 > UBA660 > Ventrenecus. The sequence goes on along the minus strand of CAYQKO010000059.1, from coordinate 3,492 downwards.
TGGAGACATTCAAAACTGCAATAATTTATGTACAAATGGAAAATATTAAGTTATAGGGGAGTAAGAAAACACTGGAAAGGTGTTTTTTTCTTTGCAAGAAATCCTTTTTTTGATACAATGAATAGTAGAAAAAAGAGGTAAAAATGAAGAACGATAATTTAATAATAGGAAGCCATGTGGGTTTCAATGGTAAAGAACAATTACTAGGAAGTGTAAAAGAAGCAATTAGTTATGAAGCAAATACCTTTATGTTTTATACGGGTGCCCCTCAAAACACTATAAGAAAAGAGATTGATGCAAGTTTAACAGAAGAAGCCATAAAACTTATGGAGGAACATGGTATAGATATAAAAAATGTAATTTGTCATGCACCTTATATCATTAATCTTGCAAACAAAAAAGATCCTAGTAAATGGGATTTTAGTATCAATTTTTTAGCTCAAGAACTGAAAAGATGTGATGAGCTACATATTACAAAGTTAGTATTACATCCTGGAAGTGCCGTAGGATTAACCAAAGAAGAAGCTTTAGAAAATATTAAAGACGCCTTAAACATTGTTTTAAAAAAAGGATATAAATGCAAAATATTATTAGAAACAATGGCTGGAAAAGGAACAGAATGTGGTTGTACATTGGAAGAATTAAAATACATCCTAGACAATGTGGAATATCCAATAGGTATTTGTCTAGACACATGTCACTTAAATGATTCTGGTGTAGACATGAAAGAATTTGATGAGTATTTAAAAAAAGTAGAAGAGGCTGTTGGACTAGACAAAGTGGGATGTATTCACATAAATGATAGCAAAAATGAAGTAGCTTCTCACAAAGATCGTCATGAAAATATAGGGTATGGTACCATAGGCTTTGATACCTTACTATCCATTATTTATCATGAGAAATTAAAAAGTATTTCAAAAATACTAGAAACTCCTTATGTTGGGGAAACCCTAGAAGATAAAAATCGTATTTATCCACCATATCGTTTTGAAATCAAAATGATTCGAGAGAAAAAATTTGATGAAAAGTTATTAGAACACATTCAAAAATACTATATCAAATAACCATACTTTTGATAATACATTTGAAATAAACGTTTTATTTTAACAAAGTTTTCTTCCGAAAAACGATCTTTAAAACGTTCGAAGTTTAACAAATTGGGATTACGAATAACAGTTTCCCAATTTTTTTTCACAAAGTCATAAGTAAACTCAAGCTCATTCTCTGATAAATGAACATTATTTTTTAGTGCAAAATGATTCACATCTTCCTTTTTTAAGTTTTTCATATATCTTTCTATGAAATTATACATAATATCACCTACTTATAATGTATGAAAAAAGAAAAAAAATAAATACTAATATTAAGGTGATTTCTATGAAGTCGAAATTATTTCTATGCATGATTTTTATAATATTTGGGATACAAATATATCAGATTAACTATACCAAACATGATTATTATGTTGCGAAACTAAAAGAAAAAACGGAAAGAATTGTTTATGGAGAGTCTGCACCTCGTGGTCGAATATTAGATTGTAACGGAAAAGTTTTGGTAGATAATGTAGGAACTCTTAACATAACATATCATAAACCCAATCGAATTACTATTAAAGAAGAGTTAGAAATAGCAGAAATTCTAGCTCCTTATGAAACGAATACATCTTTATCTATTACTGATTTAAAAAATTATTACTTAGCTTTAAATAATAATGCGGATGATTTAGTTAGTGAAGAAGAATGGGAATCCTATAAAGAGAGAAAACTAACCAGTGAAGATATTAGCGGGATGAAATGGAACCGCATTACAGAAGAAATGATTTCTTATGAAGAAGAGGAATTAAAAAAAGCATCCATATTTCTAAAAATGCAAACGGGATACATTTATCAAGACAAAACGATATTTAAAGACGTTTCAGATGATTTTGTAGCTTCCATATTAAATTTGAATATTGACTCATTATCTGTGACAGTAGGATCAAAAAGAAGTTATCCCTATGGTGAAACATTAAAGACAATTTTTGGGAGTATTGGATCGATTACCAAAGAAAACTTAGAAAATTACTTAAAAGAAAACTATGCTTTAACAGACATTGTTGGAACAAGTGGGTTAGAAAGTGAATATGAAAGTACTTTAAAGGGAGAAAAAGCCATTTATTACATCAACAGCGATAACTCCTTAACCCTTTTAGAAGAAGCAAAACAAGGCGAAGATATTATTCTTAATATAGATATTGATGTCCAATTACAATTAGAAGAAACCTTAAGAAAAGAAATGACTTTAGCAAGTCAAAGAAAAACAGCCAAATATTTTAAAGAATCCTATGCAATGGTTGGGAACCCAAAAACAGGTGGTATTATTGCCATCGCGGGGCTAATGATGAAAGAGAATCATGAGTTCAGTGACATTACGATTACAGCATTTACATCTTCTTACGCTATGGGAAGTATCGTCAAAGGAGCAAGTAGTACTGTGGGTTATCTAAACAATGGCATTACTGTGGGGAAAAAGGTACTTGATAGCTGTGTCAAACTTTATTCAGAACCTTCTAAATGTTCTTATAAAAGATTAGGTTATGTGGACGATATCACAGCCTTAAAAACTTCCTCAAATTATTTTCAATTTATTACAGCAATCCAAACAACTGGTCAAAAATATTCCTATAATATGCAGTTTCATGTAACAGAAGAAGACTTTGAACGTTACCGAAGCATCTTTGCTAGTTATGGCTTAGGAGTAAAAACTATGATTGATTATCCAATAGAACAAACAGGAATGAAAGGAACCAAAATAGCAGGGGACTTACTTTTAAATTTTGCCATTGGACAATATGATACATATACTCCGATAAGCATTTTACAATATATCAATACGATTGCAAATTATGGAAATCGATATGCATTACGTTTTAAAAAAGAAGAATTTAATACCTTTTTAAACCAAGTGGAATTAGAAGATACTTATTACGAAAGGATTATCGAAGGATTATATCAAGTATTTCATGGTGGAACCGCTTCAAGTTATGTAAACAAGTCTTTCAATGCAGTAGGAAAAACTGGTACAAGTGAAACCTTTTATGATAGCAATCAGGATGGAGTAGTAGATACAGAAGTAATCAATTCAACAGTAGCTTTCTATTATCCAAGAGAAGATCCAAAATACAGTGTAGTTGTTATTGCACCTTATTTAACAGATGATGGAGATTCCATGTATCCATTCACCAAAAATGTAAGTTTGGCATTAACGAATTATTTAACACATGTATAGGTAAGCAAATTATTGTGCACATTTCATTTCAAATTAAAGTGCAGATCTATACAAATTAATTTGTTAAAAAACTCTGTGTCAAGAAACTGTAAATTGACACGGGGGGGGGGTAGCTATGATAGAATCATCATAGGAAGTCTATGGTGATTTTTCATGAACAAAAAAACTTTATTACTCATACTATGTGTCTTATTACTCTTATCTATCCTTGGTATCAGTTATGCT
>CAYQKO010000058.1:2819-8248 GCA_964418205.1 uncultured Muribaculaceae bacterium | reverse complement strand
GGCATGGTATAGGTTGTTTCATTGGTTAATAAGAAGACTTTGGAACCTAGGATTACTTTAGTATGAACGAATGGGTATTGATTGATAACATATTTGCCATTCCCTAAAACAATGGGATTTAATCCTAATTTTTTTAAATCTTCCACCACAACTTCTGTCTCGTTGTTTATGAATTGATTTATAGTAATAATCATCGAAGAATCCACATCACTTTCTTCCTCTGTAACACTTAGAATGTTGGCAATATCTTCTATGGTACTAGAGATAGTGGACATGATTTTACTGCTGTTTCCAGTAAATTGTTTGGTAGCAAAGTAGAAAATATATTCTGGTTCTTCGTAAGGGAAAATACCAAGAAATGATTTGATGTAATCATATTCACCTGTTAAGTACCCTCCCGTTGTGGAAGCAATTTGGGCTGTTCCTGTTTTACCAGCGATGGTTATATTGGATGGAGCATAGGCTTTGTTATAATCAAAACCGTTGTAAACTACGTTATACATCAGTTGTTTTAATTGATTTATTGACTCCGTACTTGCTACTTTTTCTACTTCTTCTCGTTGTCCTTCAAAAGTAATGTTACCGTTGGCATCCACAATTTTAGAGACAATATATGGTTTTATCATAACACCATCATTGGCAAAAATAGTCATAGCTTGTAACATTTGTATGGGTGTGACTAAAATACCTTGCCCAAAAGAGGCGTTTGCTAGTTCCGATTCATAAGTGATATCTATTTGCCCACTTGATTCTCCAGGTAATGTAATTCCTGTTTTTTGTCCAAAACCTAAGGCATCATAAAAATCACTTAATTTTGCAGCTCCAAGCTGTAAGCCTAAATTGGTCGCGGCAACGTTTGAGGAATAAGCAAAAGCGGTATCATAAGAAATGGAACCCCATCCAACCGTATTAAAATCTTTTATGGTTGTTTTTCCATCACTTAAGGTAATAGTTCCTGTCATAACACTATCATCTTTGTTATAAATACCATTTTCTATGGCTGCTAACCAAGAAAAGATTTTCATAGTACTTCCTGGTTCATAAGAATAACCTACTAAAGGATTTAAGTAATTGGTTAAACCATCTAAGGTATTGGGATTAAAATTGGGGTTTGAGGCACTTCCAACAATTTCTCCTGTTTTAGCATTCATTATGGTAAAAAAAGCCCAATCTAAGGTTTCATCTTTAGAAAAACTACTAATCGCATTTTCTAAAATGTTTTGAACGTCACTATTTAAAGTTAAGTAAATGTCCGATCCACTCACAGCTTCTACCCCTTGCTCTTCACTGGTTGGCATCTTATAACCGTAGGCATCTTTTTCATATTCCACATATCCATTTGTACCAGATAATATATCATTGAAATAGGATTCTATCCCCATTTCTCCTACAATTTCTCCACTGTCATTACTTCTTGCATAACCCAAAATATAAGAAGCCCAAGAAGAATTAATATATTGTCTTTTTTTTGCTAGTGTTTCAAAAACAATTCCAGGAAGGTCTAATTTTAGTAAAGCTTGTCTTTCGTCTTCACTAATTTTCCCCCATGTTCCTAATTCTACTTGATATAAGTTTTGACTAAAGTAGCCAGTAAGATCAGAAATACACTTTGTTTTATTTTCTTCACTACTTGCTACCACTTCACAAATACTAGTCGCGGTCATTTCTTTGTCTACAACATGTTGAGGATTCGACATGTCAGTTGTTCTGGAAGCAGAGAGTATGGCAATGATTTTATAGGAATTCGCATTTTTTGCTAAAGGTTTCCCATCTACATCATAAATGATACCACGACTGGCATATAGTATTTCTTTGGTGGTATTCCTTTTGCTTGCAAATTCCGTTAAATTTACACCATCCACCGTTTCACTTAAAACTACATAACATAATTTTGTAATGATAACAACGAAAAAAAATCCAACTACTAGCATCGTCAGTTTCAAATTCAAATTGATTCTTGGAAGTCTATATTTGGATTTTTTCTTCATTTATCTTTGCTCCTATTCACTAATATTTTTAATATTACTATTATTATAAGTCATTCCTTTCTCTGTTGCAACAGACTGTATTTTATCAAGACTAGCAAGTTCGTCTACTTGCATACTTAAAGATTCGTTAATGCTTTCTTGTTCCCCAATTTTTGTTTTCATTTGTTCTAGAGTAATATTCGTCTCAGATAGTAAGGCTTTGGTAAAAACAGTGGAAAGTGGAAAAAAGGCAACAGCAAAAAGAATTAAAACATATATAATCTTTTCTCCTCTTAACATAGTTATTTTTTTCTTTTTCGTTTTCACACCATCAAATCCTTTCTATAATTCTAAGTTTTGCACTTGCACTTCGTCTATTTTCTTCTAATTCTTGTTCACTAGGTAAAATGGGTTTTTTGGTTATCCATTTGATTTTAGGTTGATATTCTTCTGGTATTTCTGGTAACCCTTTCCACATACTATCTACTTCACTATATTTTTTAAAGGTTTGCTTCACAATTCGATCTTCTAAGGAATGGAATGTCACAACAACTAATCTTCCTTTTGGATTTAAAAGATCAATGGCATCTGGCAATACTTTTTCTAAATCTTTTAATTCTTCATTCACTTCAATTCGGATTGCTTGAAAAATATTTCTTTCGGGATGCGTTTTATGAAAGTACTTATCTCCAACACCCTTTTTGATGATTGCTACGAGTTCAAGGGTTGTTTCAATTTTTTTTGTTTCCCTTTCTAGTACAATTTGCTTTGCTATAAAAGGGCTTTTCTTTTCTTCCCCATAACGATAAAATATATCTTTCAATTCTTCGTAGGAATATTCGTTTACTACATTTTGAGCCGTTTTTTTCTCTTCTTTATTCATCCGCATATCTAATATTTCATCACGCATAAAGGTAAAACCACGGTTTTCATCAAGCTGGGGAGAAGAGACTCCTAAATCGAATAAAATACCATCTACTTTAGAAATTCCCGCTTCCTTTAGTCTTGTTGCCATATTTGAATAACGGTCATGTATCACCTGAAAATTAGAACCGATTTCTTTTAATGCAGCATTCCCATAAGAGCATGCTTCTATATCTCTATCGAAGGCGAATAGATAACCCCTTTTTATTCTTTTTAAAATTTCCATCGAATCACCAGCATAACCTAGTGTTCCATCTACATAAATGCCATTTTCTTTGATGTTTAATCCTTCAATACTTTCTTTTTTTAAAACGGTATAATGTTTCATAAATTCACATCCGTAAACAAATTTTCAGCAATGTCGCTCAATTCTTTTTCATGAGAATTCAAAAAATCTTCCCATAATGCTTTATCCCATATTTCTACACGGTCATTCGCGCCGATTATGACACATTCTTTTTTTAAATCGGCGTGACAAACCAGTGGGGAGGTAATGGTAGTTCTTCCTTGACGGTCGAACTCACAAACAGTAGCTCCAGAGAAGAAGCTTCTTATAAAAGTTCTAGCATCTTTTTTTGTAAAAGGTAGAGTATTTAGTTTATTTACTAAATTTTGCCAGTCTTTCATAGAATAGATGTACAGACATTTTTCAAGGCCTTTTGCTATAACAAACTCGTCTTGTAAACTTTCGCGAAATTTTGTAGGAATAACGATCCGTCCTTTTTCATCAATATTGTGATAATATTCACCCATGAACATTGCTATCCCCCACTTTCTTCCACAATTCACCACTGTCTACCATTATATTACTAGAAATAAGGATTAAAGTAAAGTTGCACTTATGAAAATCAAAACAAAAAAAAACAACTTTACATAAAAGTTGACATTTTTAATATTTCCGATTTTTGTATGTGGTGTGTAAGTATTTGTGAGCTATCTGTCCATTGGGTTGGATTAAAAATTCTTGATAAATCTTTTGAATCTCAGGATTTTCATAGGATGCTTTCACAGAAACACTTTTATCCCGTTCATATAACCCTTTTCTCCTTTTTTCTTTGCACTCTTTTTCTTCTTCTTTGATATCTTTAGGTTGTCCTCCACCACCAACACATCCACCTTCACAGTTCATGATTTCAATAAAATGATAAGGACTCGTTTTGTTTTTCACTTCTTCTAAAATAGGTTTTGCAGCACTCAGTTTATGAATGACTGCAATTCGTACTTCTTTTCCATTGATATTTATGGCCATATCTTTTACATTTTCGTAACTTCGAATTTTAGCTACATCGATTTGGTTTTGTAAAGGTTCTAGTGTTTCATAGTAATAAAGATTTCTTAATGCACTTTCCATCACTCCACCAGAACTTCCAAATATGGTTCCACCACCACTACCTTCCCCAAACCATTTATCGTATTCACTTTCTTCTAATGCTTTGAAGTCAATTTGAGCTTCTTTTAACCATTCAATCAATTCGTATACTGTTAAAACAGCATCCGTTCCTTCAATCTCTGGACGAAAAATTTCAAATTTTTTCGCGGTACAAGGGGTAACAGCCACGGAAAAAACATCTTCTTTTTTTAAACCCATTTTTTCCAAATAGTAACTATTTACCATTGCTCCTTGCATTCCAATCGGACTTTTGCAAGAGGACAAATGTGGTAAGAGTTCTGGAAAACATTGTTCGGCGTATTTTACCCAAGCTGGGCAACAAGAAGTAATCATAGGTAAAACGCCATTGTTTTCTAAGCGATTTTTCAGTTCAGCACTCTCTTCCATAATTGTTAAATCCGCCCCAAAGGTAACATCCAAAACGTAAGTAAAACCAAGTTTTCGAAGAGAAGTTACTAGCTTTCCTTTTAGAAAGGTTCCAGGTTCATATCCAAAAGCTTCTCCAACAGAGACCCGAATTGCTGGAGAAGTATAACAGATAATCTTTTTTCCTTCTTCCATAGCTTTTAAGATTTCACTTTTGACACTCCTTGGTCTTAAAGCACCAGTGGGACACGTTAGAATACATTGCCCACATTCTAGGCATTCTTCGGTATTGAATCCAAAATCTAAGCCAGTCATTTTTTGACAAGTTTCTTTGCAAACACCACAGTCAATACATTTGGAATCTTCTTTGGAAACGCCTCGATTCTCTTCATCAAATAAAATAGCATTTTTAAAAACAATTTTAGATTCCTCATTTCTATCTTCTATATCTTTTTCAAACATTTCCTTGTCTACAAAACAAATTGGACAATGAAACGTTTCTAGTTCACAAAACTTTTTACCTTCTTTTTCTTCATCAAATATGTAATTACAAATTTTACAACGATAACGCATTTAAAAACCTACTTTCTATCGTTTACAGTATATCATAATTTTTTTCGGTAGAACAGGAGTTTTTGTAATTCCAATTTTGAAAGGAAATGGAATAAATTTTCTAGATCAAACATCCTAGAATTTTCGAAAATAAATTTCGATCAAACTAGTATAAATGGGTGGAGAAAGGAATTCATAAAGAACACTGCGAAAATTGACGTATAAAGTAA
>CAYQKO010000058.1:0-2719 GCA_964418205.1 uncultured Muribaculaceae bacterium | reverse complement strand
TTTTTACATTACCACTCTTGTAATAATCGAATCCCCTTTTTAAAATGATATCCGAGTATTCTTTTTCAAAATATTCTTCATAATCCACTTCCTATATGTTTATTGAAAAACACTTTTATTCGTTGTTCGTCTTCTTTAACCAATCATCCACATTACTTTCCGTAAAATTCATAGGAAACCCTTTCGCTGGTTTATAAATAGCATTTTTACAAGATGGTTTTAAGTAAATGTCTGATTCTCCAATTCCACTAGAGTGATAAGTGGCAAAAGGAAAAATTGTTTTACCAGTTAAATCATAACTTTCTAAAAAAGTATTTAGAATCGTAGGTGCTTTTCCCCACCAGATAGGGTAACCAACATACAAAGTATCATATTCCTCCATATTTTCTACTTTTTTTGCTATCTCTGGTCTTGAATTTATATGATTCATCTCCATTGAGCTTCTAGAATTTGGGTTATTCCAATCTAAGTCTTCCTCTGTGTAAATTTTGGCTGGGATGATTTCAAATAAATCTGCATTTACTTTCTTAGCAACATCTTGTGCAAGTTGTTTGGTATAACCGCTGCAACTAAAATATGCAACTAATATTTTCTTCATAACTTCCTCCTAACTGTATAAAGTGTATATCCTATCGGACTTTGTGTCAATCTGATTTTTTTGAGAGGAGATTGATTTTGCTTTCTTATGGAACCGTTTATTGTTATAATTTAATTGGTGATTCTATGAAAAGTTGGATAAAAAAATATGGATGTCTGTTACTTACTTTTTTTGTATTAAGTGGTATCATGTTTTTTTACATAGGTAAAAAACAAGGTTTTCATGAAGATGAAATTTTTTCTTACGGTTCTAGTAATTATAAATATGATAATGTGTATCGTAGTTATGGATATGCACAAGCAAATATGGATTACTTTTGGCAAGTCGTTTGGACAGGTAGTTTAACACAAAGAATTGGTCATTCTTTCAATTATTGGTTTCATCAAGAGAACTATCAAGAAAGTTTTGATACAACCTTAAAAGAAGAAGTTCCAACTTGGAAAGAAAAAACGGATGCCTTAGACTATTTAACGATTTCTAAAGTGGAAGATATCTTTAGCTTCTTTTCTATTTGGTTAAACCAAACTCTTGATGTTCATCCACCCATGTTTTACAATCTAGTTCACATCTATTCTACTTTGTTTTATCAACACTTTAGTAAATATATTATTTTCTATTTGAACTTAACATTCTTTCTTCTTACTTTAGTAGGAATTTGTAAAATCATGGCAATACTAGATAGAGAAAAATATAAACTACCTGTTCTTATTTTATATGGTGCAAGTATGGGGGCAATTAGCACGGTCATGTTTCAGCGAATGTATATGATGATGACTGCCTTTGGAGTGTGGTATTTGTACTATGTTTTAAAGTATTTGAAAACGAAAGATTGGCACCGTAAAGATTCTTTCTTATTTGGTTTCATTATCTTTTTAGGTTTCTTAACACAGTATTATTTTTGTATTTATGTAGTATTAACTTTTTTGGTCACATCAATCATTTTGTTTCAAAAGAAAGATTATAAAAAATGGTGCAAGTTATTGGAAATTCATGTAAGTGCTGCTCTGATTGGAATTTTATTATTTCCAAGTTCTATTGAAGATATTTTCTTTTCTTATCGAGGGATTGGCGGATCCACTGAACGAACGAAAACAACTTTGCAAATGCTTTTGTACTTTTTAAAGTCCTTTTCAACTGCATTTAGTATCCCTATTCTATTCATGATACTTCTAGGGTTATTTTTCCTAGGTCTATTTATAAATAAGCGAAAACATATTACATATGATTTCTACATTCTCTTCATACCAATTCCTTTATTTTTAATTATTGTTTCTAAGATTTCCCCTTTTTTAGGAGAAAATTATACTTCTAGATATATTATGATGTTATATCCAATTGTAGCAATTTTTTTAGGTTATGTAATTGGTTTTATTTCCAAAAAACATACGGAAAAAATAGTCCTTATATTTGTACTTATTTTAAGTATTTATGGCTTATTAGAGTTCACCCCAACCTATTTGTATCAAGATTATGGAAAAGCTTTAGAGCTTGCTGAAGAAAAGAAAGACGATTATTTTATTTATATTTTTGATAATTATTTTACTCATTTAAGCTCCTTACCAGAATTTACGATTTATCAAAAACATCTTATTTTGAATTATAACGATTATGATTTTAGCAATCTTAAGAGAGATACAGAATTAAATAATCAAGAGGAAGTTATCGTATGTATTAAAAATTGGTTAGATACAGAACAATTAATTCAAGAGGTTTTAAACAATACGGAATTTAATCAGGTTGAGATTATTTTAGATCTACATAGCGATGTTGAATCTACTTATTATAAACTAAGAAAAGAAGAAGGATAAGAAAGAAAAAGCCTAGATTTTCTCTAGGTTCATTATCCTTTTTTTCATTTTTTACGCCACTTTTATGACAAATGGATCATTTGAAGTGCCAATTCCACGAGTAATTTCTACGTCGGAAGAAAGGTTAATGACACCACGGACACCATAATCGTGGGTCATCCAGGCCCAGTATGCGGCATATCCATTGCTATGCATACTAAATGCGTATGCTGTCAGGGTTCCCACGGAGAACCGGCTCGGAGACATCGTCCAATAAGAATAACTAGAATAAGTATAATTTAATTTATTTAAATATCCATCTGCAAAACCAGAC
>CAYQKO010000057.1:0-8303 GCA_964418205.1 uncultured Muribaculaceae bacterium | reverse complement strand
CAATGGAGATGGAGTTCAAACAACTAGTAAAACTACTTATTATGGAGCATATGAAAGATACTATAAAACAAAACAACCGACACTCGTTTGTCCGAATGCTTCGAGTGACTTATTTACTGTAAGTAATACAGCTGGAAATCAGAAATTAACTTATCCAATTGGTTTGATAACCGTAGATGAATTAATGATGTCAGGTTTTGCAGATGGATATTTAAATAAATTAAATTATACCTATTCTAGTTATACTTATTGGACCATGTCTCCGAGTCAGTTCAGCGTTAGTGTTACGGCGGCGAATGAGTTCCTTGTGAGCTCTGTTGGTTATCTCTCTGGCTGGAGCTGGGTGACCGCTAGCTATGGTGTTCGCGCGGTGATCAATCTAAGCTCTGACGTTCAGATAACAGGAGGTATAGGAACGAGTAGTGATCCATTTATAGTAGAAACAACTTAAAACGTGTATGGGATGGTTTCAAAATGACTCTTCATTTTGAAACCTGATTTTGTTTTTTGGGCAATTGCCCAAAAAAGGATGCTACTCGTATCATTCATTTTATGAATGTATTGGGCGAATGACGTGTAATCTTTCTTTTTTTTTGCATATTCTATTATGAAGGGATAATCTAGGTGTGTTTGCTTTTGTCTCCGAATTATTTCAACGTTAGTAATACGACGGCGAATGAGTTCAATGTGAACTCTGTTGGTTATCTCAACAACAACTGGGTGACCAATAGCAATGGTGTTCGCGCGAGCTTCCTGCTAAGATTAACGAATGGTTAATGCACTGAGTATTATAGATTAAGGTTTATAATAGGAAGAAGTAGCTAGAAATAGTAATCTTTATAGATTGGAAACAAGATTATTCCTGAATCTTCGGATTCGAATGGAAAATACAGATGTTGATAAATAATCTTTATTCACTATTGACTGTATTGGGCGAAGGATGTATCATCTTTCGTTTTTTTTGCATATTCTATTATGAAGGGATAATCTAGGTGTGTTTGCTTTTTGTCTCCGAGTCAGTTCAACGTTAGTAATACGACGGCGAATGAGTTTGATGTGAATTCTGATGGTTATCTCAATAACTGGAACTGGGTGACCAATAGCAATGGTGTTCGCGCGAGCTTCCTGCTAAGATTAACGAATGGTTAATGCACTGAGTATTATAGATTAAGGTTTATAATAGGAAGAAGTAGCTAGAAATAGTAATCTTTATAGATTGGAAACAAGATTATTCCTGAATCTTCGGATTCGAATGGAAAATACAGATGTTGATAAATAATCTTTATTCACTATGACTGTATTGGGCGAAGGATGTATCATCTTTCGCTTTTTTTGCATATTCTATTGTGAGAGTGTTTTCTTAAGAATGGGGAAAGAATTTTTATGGAAATTAAGTTTAAATTATTATCGAATACTGAGAAATTAATTGCTTATATGAATCGTTGGATTCCTAATTTTCCAAAAAAGGAAGTGGTTTTAAGGAGGAATATTGAGCAAAATGAGTATGAGTTGATTGAGTGTGTTTTTGGGTATAATATTCAACAGAGTGCTAGAATTAAGGAAAAATATTTGAAGGATTATCTTATTAAACTTTCGATGTTTGATTTTTATGTTAGGCAATGCTATCACAAAAGGTATATTAGTAAACATCAGTTAGAAAGTCTTACTAGTGTTTTAATTGATTGTAGAAAATTAGCTTATGGATTAATTCGGAGTGATGGTGATGTACGATAGGATATGTAATCTTGATAAGATAGAAAAGCATTATTATAATGTTCGTTTGAATTCAAAGCATCGTCAGAAGATATTTAATTTTGAAACTTTTTATGTTACTAATATTTTACAAATTTATTTTGTTTTGAAGAATCGTTGTTATAAACATAGTCATTATAATATTTTTTTAGTGAAAGAACCTAAGTATCGTATTATTATGAGCGAGATTATCTCTGATAAAATTGTCAATCATGTTTTGAGTGAGGAGGTTTTATTACCTTTTATTGAGCCTCTTCTAATTCCTATGAATGTCGCGACTCGTCGTGATAAGGGAATTAAAATGGGTATTTCTTATACAAAGATGTATGTGAATACTTTCAAGATGAAGTATGATAATTTTTATATTTTGAAATGTGATATTTCGAAGTATTTTTATAATGTGGATCATGAAGTGTTGTTAGAAAAGTTAAGAAAGGTGATTCCAGATGAGGATGTTTTAAATTTGATAGAGAATATTATTTCTACTACAAATGATGAAAGAACGAATGATAAGATTTTGCGTCTTATTGAAATGGAGAAGGAGCATCTTTATCGGGTACATCCTATGGACTACGAATACCGTTTGAAGGAATTGGAACATATTCCATTTTATCGTAAAGGAAAAGGTATTCCGATTGGGAATATGTCTAGTCAGATTTTTGCTATTTTTTATTTGAATGATTTGGATCATTATATTAAAGAAAAGTTAAAGATTAAATGTTATGTAAGGTATATGGATGATTTTATTTTAATGCATCCTGATAAAGAGTACTTGAAGTATTGTTTGTTAAAAATTAAGGAAGAGTTAAGTAAAGTGAAATTGAGTCTTAATGGTAAAACACAAATTGTTTCCATGAAACATGGATTTTCTTTTATGGGATATCGTTTTATTTTAAAAGGGAAAAGGCTACATGTTTTAATGAATTCGAAAACAAAAAATAAGATTCGTAAGAAACTGAATTATTTACGCACTCATGATGTGGATAAGGAGTATAAACGTTCTGCTTTTGCTAGTTATAAAGGTTATTTTCTAAATTGTGATTCGGGGGCTTTTTTGTATCGACATGGATGGTATAAGAAGTCTAAATGAATTGATTCTTGTTCGTTTCGGTGTTAAAATTATTTTAAGAGTGATAGAAAGAAAGTTTTTTTATGAATAAGAATGAATTTTTGAATATTTTAAATGAAATGAAGTTAAGGTTAAGTGATATTGGGAGGTCACTTTGACTTAGATTTGAAAGAGAAACGAATGGAAGAATTGGAAAGCTTGACGAAAGAAGATAATTTTTGGAGTGATGTTGATAAGGCAAATGAAGTGAATAAGGAACTTTCAAGGCTTAAAAAGGTTACTACTTTGGTGAGACGTTTGAATGATGAAATGGATGATTATCTTGAATTAGTTGGGCTTCTTTCGGAAGATGAGTTGGGAAGTGTTTCGTTAGATACCTTGGAAGAAGAATTGAAAGAGTTAGAAATTGATACGTTATTAAATGGAGAGTTTGATTCTTTAAATTGCTATTTGGAGATTCATCCAGGAGCTGGTGGAACAGAGTCTTGCGATTGGGCTAGTATGCTTTTACGAATGTATGAAATGTTTTGTGAAAAGAATGGTTTTTCTTATGAGGTGATTGAAGAACAAAAAGGTGAGGAAGCTGGTATTAAAAGTGCGACGATGTATATTTCTGGAGAGTATGCTTTTGGTTATTTAAAAAATGAAAAGGGTGTGCATCGGTTGGTACGTATTTCTCCTTTTGATTCTGGTAAGAGAAGACATACTTCTTTTGCTTCGGTAACGGTGATTCCGGAATATAATAAAACTGTGAATGTGGAAGTGAAAGAAAGTGATTTAAAGATAGATGTATATCATTCGAGTGGTGCTGGTGGTCAGTCGGTGAATACTTCGAATTCTGCGGTTCGAATTACGCATATTCCTACTAAGATTGTAGTAACATGCCAAAATGAAAGAAGTCAACTTAAAAATAAGGAACAAGCTATGAAGTTGCTTAAAAATAAACTTTATCAGTTAGAAGTTGAAAGAATGGAGAAAGAGCATCAAGCTTTGAAAGGAACAGTTTCTTCGATTGATTTTGGTAGTCAAATTAGAAATTATGTGTTAGAACCATATAAGCTTATTAAGGATTTACGAAGTGGGTATGAAACAAGCAATGTAGATAAGTTTTTAGATGGTGATTTAATGCCTGTGTTAGAGTCTTTGTTGAAGGTGAATTATGAAAAATAAAGTGAAACGTATTTTAGTGGTTTTGGTAGGTTTATTTTTGGTGTCTATTTCTTTTAATCTCTTTTTGTCTCCTTATAATTATGTTACAGGAGGGGTGAGTGGTGTTGCTATTATTGTGAGTCATTTTATTTCTCTTCCTATTAGTTTGTTTCTTTTTGTGGTGAATCTATTTTTGATTGGAGTTAGTTATCTTTTTTTGGGTCGTGAGAAAACACGTAATACTGTATTAGGTTCTATTTTGTTTCCAATTTTTACTTATTTGACGGCCGATATTGCCAATTGGATTGTGTTAGATATTGATCCTTTTTTCGTAGCTATTTTGGGAGGACTTTTAAGTGGTTATGGATATGGCCTTGTTTTTCAAAATAATTATACTACTGGAGGGACAGATATTTTAAATCAATTGATGGAAAAATATATGAAAATACCAATGAGTAAATCGATTATGATTATTGATGGTACGATTGTGCTTTTTGGAGGGTTTGTTTTTGGTTTTACGAATTTAGTATATTCTTTGATTGTTTTGGTTTTGATTAGTGTGTTTTCGAATCATATTCAACTTGATGTGAATAAAAATAGGGTTCTTTATATTACGTCAGATAAGCTTTCGGATATAGAGAAGTGTCTTATTTTTCATGGCTATGATGTGACGATTTTAGATTCTTTTGGTGGTTATACGAAAAAGGCTCATAAGATGATTCTTTCGAGTATTTCCAGTGGAGATTATTATCGTATTAAAGAAGAATTGCTTCGGATAGACCCTGAGATATTTATTGTAGTTACGAATGCTTATGAGCAAAAAAATGCGAATGTTTATTTGCGAAATCATGTGAAAGCTGACACTCAAAATATTTGAGTGCTAAAAAATGTTGCAAAGTGAGAATAAATACAGTACAATAAGAATTGTTCTTAAGGAGAATTATGAAAGAAGAAAAGAAGTTTTTAGCAAATAAGATAGGTGCGAATGAATTGTGTGTGTTGGCTTTGTCAGGTGGACCAGATTCCATGTGTTTGTTCCATTTGCTTTTGGAAATGAATGTTTCTTTCGTTTGTGTGCATATTAATCACGGGACAAGAGAAGAAAATGAACGGGAGTATTTATTTGTAAGAGAATATGTTCAGAAATTTGGTATTCCTTTGGAATATTTTAAAATTGATTCTTATCGTAAGAATAAGTTTTCTGAGGAAGAGGCACGAAAAATTCGGTATGCAAAGTTCTTGGAAGTGGCTCATAAATATCATGCAAAATACCTTTTGACTGCTCATCATGGGGATGATCTTACTGAGACGATTTTTATGCGTTTGTTGCGTGGTAGTACGCTTGAGGGATATTCTGGAATTAAACGTGTGTCTTCTTGGAATGATATCATCTTGTTAAGACCTCTTCTTACAAAGAAGAAGAAAGATATTTATCAATATTTAACGGATAACAATATTCCTTATGTGGAAGATGAAAGTAATCAGTGTGATGATTATCTTCGTAACCGAATCCGTCATAATTTGTTACCTATTTTAGAAAGAGAAAATAAGAATTATCATTTAAAAATGTTACAGTTTAGTGAATTATTACAGGAAAAAGCTGAATTGATTTTAGATGAAGTGAATAAAACTCGTGATGAAATAGAAAAAAATGGAAAAATTTTGGTTCCTAAATTTTTGGAATTATCTTATCCAATGCAACGAGCTTATATTGAAAGTTATCTAAAAGAGGTTTATCAAGAGGAATTAGATGTTTTAACAAGAAATCATGTGGAACTTTTTGCTCGTCTTATTTGTGGAAAGAAAGATATTTCTTATTATGATTTCCCGAGGAATTACTTGTTTATTAAGGCAGATGGGTGGTGCTATTTAAAGAAAAAGGAAGTGCATAAGCCTTTTTTGATAGAGGTGCAAGATTATAATCTGTTACCAAATGGTGATGAGGTTTTAAAAGTAAATTCTTATGAACATCATGATAATTATGCAATTCGATTAAACTCTCAAAATCTTACTTTTCCGTTATATCTTACGACTCGTAAAAATGGGATGCGAATGGAAGTTAAGAATTTGAATGGCTCTAAGAAAGTAAATGATATTTTCATTGATGAAAAAATATTGAGCGTTGAAAGAGACTCTATTCCTATTTTAGTGGATAGTAATGGAACGGTTTTGTGGATTTTAGGTTTAAAAAAATCAAAATATGACATAGAAAAAAATGAAAGTTATGATATAATATACAAGTATATAAAAAGAAAGGAAAAATAATATGAAAAAAACAAATCAAAATACAATAAAAAATTTATTTCCTTATTTGATTTTAGTTGTTGTTATTTTTGTTGTATTAAGTGTTCTTAATCTAGGAAGAACAACGGTACACGAATTAACAACTGGAGAACTATTAAGTGAAATAGAGCAAAAAAATATAACAGAGATTACGATTACGCCAAGTGGTGAGGAAAGTGTTTATTATATTGAAGGTAAATTAAGTACTTATGGAGAGAATGAGTCGTTTAAAGCTACTGTTGTTGAAGCAGAGCTTACGAACATAACAAAATATGCAGAGCTTAATACTTTGAAGGTTTATGAGACAAATCCAGATCCTGGAACTATATCATGGGTATATATTCTTGTGAATGTTTTGCCACTTTTAATATTAGTAGTTGCTACTTATTACATCTTTATGAAAATGGCAAATTCTAATAAGGGAAGTATGGATTTTGGAAAGAGTCGCGCAAAGTTATCTAGTGATGGTGGTAAAGTTAAGTTTAAAGATGTTGCTGGCTTAAAAGAAGAGAAAGAAGAAGTTGCTGAATTAATTGATTTTTTAAAGAATCCTAAGAAATTCCAAAAATTAGGTGCTAGAATTCCTAAAGGTGTTTTATTGGTAGGTCCTCCGGGAACTGGTAAGACTTTACTTGCAAAAGCAGTTGCGGGTGAAGCAAATGTACCTTTTTACTTTATTAGTGGTTCAGATTTTGTGGAATTATTTGTAGGTGTAGGAGCTAGCCGCGTTCGTGATATGTTTAAAGAAGCGAAAAGAAATGCTCCATGTTTGATTTTTATCGATGAGATTGATGCTGTAGGACGTCAAAGAGGTTCTGGTATTGGTGGAGGTCATGATGAAAGAGAACAAACTTTGAATCAGTTGTTAACGGAAATGGATGGTTTTGGTGCTAATGAGGGTATTATTATTATCGCGGCTACCAATAGACCTGATGTTTTGGACCCAGCGCTTTTGAGACCTGGACGTTTTGACAGACAAGTTACGGTTAATCTTCCAGATACGGAAGAGCGTGAGGCTATTTTAAATGTTCATGCTAAAAATAAAATTTTAGCACCTTCTGTAAATTTGAAGAGTATTTCTCAAAGAACTTCTGGATTTTCAGGAGCTGATTTAGAGAATTTGATGAATGAGGCAGCTTTACTTGCTGTTCGTAAGGATGAACCTGCTATTACTTTACAAGATATTGATGAGGCAACAGATCGAGTTTTAATGGGACCTGCTAAGACAAGCCGCAAGTTGAGTGATGAAGTGAAATGGTTGACAGCGGTTCATGAGTCTGGACATGCGGTTTTAGGTTTAAAACTTAAAGATGCAATGGAAGTTCAAAAGATTACGATTGTTCCACGTGGTATGGCTGGTGGTTATACAGCTTATACTCCGAAAGAAGATAATATCTCTCGTTATACTAGAAATGAAATGATTGCCATGATTACAAGTTCACTTGGTGGGCGTGCTTCTGAAGAGTTATTCTTAGATGATATTACCACTGGCGCTAGTGACGATTTTAAAAGAGCGACGGGACTTGCTCGTAGCATGGTTACGGAATATGGTATGAGTGATTTGGGACCTATTCGGTATGAGTCAAATCAAAGTGAAAATGTATTTTTGGGAAGAGATTATAATAAGACGAAGAATTATTCGGATCAAGTAGCGTTGGAAATTGATCAGGAAGCTCGTAAGATTATTATGGAATGTTATGAAAATGCTAAGAAAATTTTAAAGGAAAATAAGGATTTAGTTATGTTGCTTTCTCATACTTTAATTGAAAGAGAAACGATTACGAAGGAACAAATTGATGAGTTAGTTCGTGAGGGAAAAATTGAAGATGAGGAATTTCATATTAGCGATGAGCCTACTTTGACAAAACTTAGAGAAGAAGCTAAGGTTATGAAGATTAAAGGTTATACTAAGATGACAAAAGAAGAACTTGAAAAAGCAATTGAAGAGCAAGAAAATGAAAAAGAGTAGCAAGGCTACTTTTTTGTTTATGGCGACTTTCGGTTGTAAAATCTTTTCATCATAGACTTTAAAGGTATGATTTGATACAAT
>CAYQKO010000056.1:0-8366 GCA_964418205.1 uncultured Muribaculaceae bacterium | reverse complement strand
CTACTTTGGATATATCTGAATCAACAAAATTCGTTTCATCTACATATATTTGTATTGTATATACTTCAATGGCATTCACATCCATCTGTTCTGTTATAAGTACTCCATCCGTTAATTCACTAATACTTTTTGGATATCCCGCAACGGTTTCTAAAGTATTTCCTACTTGTTTTCTTAATATTACTTTTAACTTTGAAGAATCCATAGTATTATCGGATTGGGCTGTTAATTTTAATGTATAGGTTGCTTTTAAAGTTCCTTTGTTTTGTACACTAAACTGATAATCGCATTCACTTGTCATAAGAGATGCTTCATCTGCACTTACTGGTAAAAAACAATTTGCATTCTCTGTACTAGTTATCTGAGTGCCATTTTCATAAGTAAAAGTGAAATTCCCTGCAACGATTTCTTGATTGGTACTATCTCCTTCTACCCGAAAAAACATGGCATAAGATAAACTTATGACGACTACTGTCATACAAATGATAATATAACTTGCCAGTTTTGTTTCTCTTTTAAAAATATTTTTAAAACTTAATTGTTCCTTCATACGCTCACCTATTTTTCTTCTTTTATTATAATATATTTCTTCTAAATATGAAAATCTTTTTTAACCAATTAAAAATTCTATTAACACCGGTGATAAGATTACTAATAAAATAATTGGGATAAAGAAAACAACAGAAAGAATACTAATTTTGGTAGGAAGTTTCCCAATTTGGCTTTTTATTTCTAAAACACGTTTATCTCTTAAAAAGTCTAATTGATTGTTTAAAGATTCCTCTATACTATTCCCAAAAACACTTGCTTGAACTATATTTAAAATCGCATTATTAATTGTATCACTTGGTATTCTTTCTTTCATACTCGTCATTACTTCTGGAAAACTTTTCCCTAGTTGCATTTCACTTAAGGATTTCCGAAATTCTTCTGATAACTCACTGTCTACATTCTTGGATGTAATAGAAATAGACGCGGTTAAATTACGACCACTTTCTAAGGTAAGAGCTAAAACTTCAAAAAAGAAGATAGCCTCATTTTCTAATTTTAAGGTCCTTTTTTTTATCGGTAAATCTAAAAGAAAGTATTCGCTTAAAAAGTAGACTAAGATGACCATAAGGGGTCCTAAAAGAAAGCCATTTTCAAAAAAAATTAAAAAAATTACAAATACTAAAATACATAATATTAACCTAGCATTTAATAAATCTATAGGATCATAATGACAATGAATACCCAGTAATTTTACTTTTTTTTCAATCTTCTTTATTGTACTATCTAAATAAATCTTTCTCACTAAACTTCTATTTTTCATTACATTTTCACCTCTAGAACTTTCTTAATTACAAAAATGTATAAGGCATATAATAATATGGTAAGAACGATTAAAATGTGTCCTAAAGATGTGGTAAACATTGGTTCAAAATAACTAGGATTTAATATGTAGATAGCTAATATGAAGATAAAAGGCATGATACAAAGGATACGGAAGACAAAAATGGAAGCACTTGTTAGACTTTGCATTTCTTGTTTTAGTTTCTTTTTATGAAAGAAAGATTTTTCAATGGTTCCAAATACTTTTACAATATTTCCTCCTGTTTTATTTAAAAGTGTTAAGGAACTTGTAATATATTTGGCATCCTCTAGTTTTACACGATTATAGAATCTATCAAATACAACTTCAATACTAAGTCCATAAGTCATATCCATATATATTTTTTTGAATTCATCACTAATAGGTCCTTCTAATTCGTTTTTAACGATTTCAACCGCTTGCATAATATTTCGCCCAGATTTAAAACTATTATTCATAATGATAATGGCCTTTAATAAATCTTCTTCTACCTTTTTTCTTTTCCGTTCAAATTGAATATACAAAAAGCAATCTGGTAGGAAAAAGCCTATCAAGAAAATAAATAAAATAGTCATAAAATGAATGGAAGAAAGTTGAAACATCGATGTAATAAAACTTAACAGAACTAACAGTATTGCGATTAAGAATTTCATCGTGATGTAATCCATATTAGATATTTTATCCTTATTTTCATATTTTATAAATTTTTCATATCGGCAAGCATACTTTTGTAGGACTGTCGATTTTGAAAGAATATTGGATATTCTTTTCATGATCCGCCAAAGAAAGATTACAAGGATATCAAACAAACTTTTTTCTTCTTCTGTTACACTTATTAAAGCAAAATTTTCAAAACGACGTGCAAGTTTAATTACTCTGGTTTGGTGTAACAAATAAATAATTAAGCCAATTAAAATGAAAATCATAATTCCTTGTGTAATCAATATTTGTACTGAATATTCTTGCATAAGAGACTCCTTTCTATTTTATGTGAAACATTGAATCTATTTCGGTAATTCCTCGAGTAGCGATTTTTTTATAGACTTTAGGTAATTCTTTGTCATATAAAATATATTCGCCATTCACTTCTCCACTGTCGGTGATCCCCATTTGATGAAAGGCAAAAATTTCTTTTAAAATGATTTCCCCATCCTCAAAGCTTTCCAACTCGCTTATGGAAGTGATTTTTCTTTTTCCATCGCTCATTCTTTCAATATTTACAACTAAATCAATGGCACTTTTGATATATTCCCGAATGGCTTTCATTGGAATATCAAGTCCACTCATTAAAACCATTGTTTCTAATCGATTTAAAGCATCTTTTGCACCATTTGCATGTAAAGTGGTTAAAGATCCTTCGTGCCCAGTATTCATTGCTTGTAACATATCAAAAGCTTCACTTCCACGAACTTCACCAACGATGATACGATCCGGTCTCATTCGAAGAGCATTGATCACTAAATCACGAATCGTAATTTCTCCTTCGTTATCGTAATTTGTAACTCTTGTTTCTAAGGAAATAACATGTTCTTTTTCTAGTCTTAATTCGGCTGCATCTTCAATGGTAATAATACGTTCGTTACTTGGAATAAAACTACTTAATATATTTAATAGGGTTGTTTTGCCTGACCCAGTACCTCCACAAACAATGATATTGCATTTTCCTTTTACAGCAGCTTCCAAAAAAGTTGCCATATAAGGAGTCATGGATCCAATTCGGATCATATCATCTGCTGAAGTCATTTCACTTTTAAATTTTCGAATCGTAATGACTGGCCCTTTCGTAGACAAAGGCGGAATTACGGCATTGATGCGAGATCCATCTTTAAGTCTTGAATCTACCATTGGATTGGTCGCGTCAATGGTTCTTCCCATAGGGCCAATCATTCTTTCGATGGTTCTTATAATATGTTCTTCATTAATAAAGGATACACTTTCGTCTTTGATAATTTGCCCATCGATTTCAATATAGATTTCCTTAGGACTATTTACCATAATTTCCGTAATATTTTTATCTTCTAAAAGTTCGGTTAAAGGTCCATAACCATTAATTTCGTTATCAATCAGGTTATATAAATGACTTCTTTCTAAGTTTGTTAAATCGTATCCTTCAATCGATTTATCGATTTCATCGTTAATAAATTGTTGTAATAGTTTATCTTGGGGAATTTCTTGGTCAATTAGGTTTTCAACAATCTTAACTCTTAAATCATCTAATAGTTTTTTATCTGGAAATATTTCATAATCTGAAACGTCGTCAAATTTTGGCTGTTTTCTTTCTATATTGAAAGCTTCAATTAAACTAGTCTTGGACATCTTTTCCACCTCCTAAAAAATCGGATGCAATCTTCATTAATGTTGTATAATCTTTATTAAATGTATTCACTGCTTTTGGTTGCAGTGTCACTATTTCTCCATTCATAACGTAAGAATCCATATTTTTTATATAAAATTCACTGGAAAGTTCATAATCAATGTTACTTTTTATCACATTTTTTATGTCGAAAAGCGTAAAATATTTTTTAAATGGGTCACGAGAATTATTTAGAAGTATTTTGTAATTGTCTTTTTCTAAATCTTTAAAAATAGATAATAAACTTTTGATATTTTTTAAATCCAAGGGATCATTTTGCATGACAAATAAAATGGAATCCACTGCATCTAAAACTACTAAGTTTATTTCGTTTAAGTTGTGATTGGTATCTATTAGTACTACATCATAGTGAAAAGTGGCTTTGTCTAACATAATTTCAATATATTTCGAGTCAATTTTAGAAGCTTGTCTAGGATCTTTTGGACTAGGCAAGACGTCAATAGAATCGTTATATTTTACAACATAATCCTGAAAGTTTTTAAAACGATTATTGTTGTAATCATCTACAAAATTATATATTGTCTTTTCAAAAGGTTTGTTCATGGCTAGATTAATTCCCCCGCCGGATAAATCTAAATCGACGATTAAAACTTTTTTTTCAATAGTTGCATAAATACCAGCTAGATTTAAAGCTAAAATCGTTTTCCCAACGCCACCTTTTCCTGAAAATAAGCATAAACTTTTCCCCGTTTTTTTCTTCATATTCCCCATCCTATTCTTTGTTTTTAATCTGTATTTTGTCATTTTGTAATGTTCCAACTCGTCTTACGATGACATCATATTGCTGGATATTAATGATTTTTCCAAACAATGAATTCATTTCATATTGTAATTCAATTTCTATTTCGTTTTCTTTCATCGCAATCTCTAGATTATCTATAGGAATGTTGTTCATTTGAATCAACTCTTTTATTTTTTCTTCATTTTCCCCTGTCAAATATTCTTTGATTGCTATATCAACAACACCCGTTGCTTTTTCTACTTCATTTGTAAGTAATCCTACATCTACTACAATTGCTAATAAGGTTAGAATCATTGGTATTAATATTACAAAGATAATTAATGTTTGTCCTTGTTTATTCATATCCAATCACCCTAGATACTGTTACGGAATAAGGGTTTTCAAAAAGAATACTTAAGCCAGGTGTAACAATACTTACTTCTTTTTTTAAGGTAAAGGTAACACGTTTGTTATCTTCATTTTGAATTTCTAAAATTGTATGAATATCATTTTGTTCTAATTCTTTGGTTATTTCATCATATGTCTTACCATTTTTATAAAAATCTACGACTGTGGACATTTCGCTTTCTAATCTATTTTTGTTGTAAATAATCTTTCCTATATCAATGGTTGCTAAAAGCATAAAAATAAAAATCGGTAAGATAATGATAAATTCTACTAGTGCTTGCCCCTTTTTTCTTTTCATATTAACCTTCTTTATGCAAAAGATCATATTCTTCTTGTGACATACACTCTGCTTCTCCAGGTTTTGCACCCTCTACATAAATGTTATTTACTAACTCGCAAGAAGTTTTCACCATCGTATCTTTTAAGTATCCTCCAAAATAGGAAACAATACTTACGGTGATTACACTGATAATCGCTACAATTAGAACATACTCTACTAAAGCCTGACCGCGTTTATTCATAACACCACTCCTTAGTATGTATTCATTATAGCAAAAAAAAAGAATGATAACAATAATGTTTCAACCAATTTTCATATCTGTTTTCAGTCTTTCTTTGGCTGGAAGTCGTCCTTTTATGATTTCATTTGCAATAATCGTTCTATGATATCCAGTATCTTTAGATTTTTCCTATTATTTTTTTTGCTAGATAATTTTCTATAAATGAATCTTCTTACTTGTTGTCTGATTGTTTTCAATTTGGTATCGAGGAAACCCTTTGGGAATTATACGTTCTTTCGCGACAGTTTGATTTCATCATATGAGACAAACACAAAAAATTAAAAAACTACGCTAGAATAGAAATATTTCCTATTACATTGTAGTTTTTTTGTTTATTTTTTATGAATGATAAAAGCGTCTTTTTCCACATCAATCACTAAAACATCGTTTACTTTTAGTTCTTGTTCAATCATGTATTTTGCAAGAATTGTTTCGACATTTTTCGTGACATATCGTTTGATTGGACGGGCACCATAATTTGGGTCAAAAGATTCTTCGATAATCTTTCTTTTTGCATCGGAAGACAATTCCAGTGAAATTTGTTTTACCTTTAGTCTATCATTGATTTCAGAGATAATCTTTTCTAATATTTTATCTACAACTTCTTTATGTAAAGATGAGAAAACAATGATTTCATCAATTCGATTAATGAATTCTGGACGAAAGTTTGAACGTAGTTCTGCTAAAACTTTTTCTTCCGAGTTTTCTTCGTCATCTAATATATGTTCACTTCCTAAATTACTTGTCATGATAATAATGGTGTTTTTAAAGTCGACAGTTCTTCCTTGACTGTCTGTTAATCGCCCATCATCTAAGATTTGTAATAAAATATTGAATACATCTTTATGAGCTTTTTCAATTTCATCAAAAAGAACTATACTATATGGATTCCTTCTAACTGCTTCGGTTAATACACCACCTTCATCATAGCCTACATATCCTGGAGGAGCTCCGATTAATCTCGAAACATTAAATGCTTCCATATATTCAGAACAATCGATTCGAATCATATGACGTTCGTCATCAAACAATTCGTAAGCTAAACTTTTAGCTACTTCGGTTTTACCAACTCCGGTTGGTCCTAAGAAGATAAATGAACCAATTGGACGATTTGGATCTTTAATACCACTTCTAGCTCTTAATATGGCATCACTTACTCTTTTTAAAGCATCGTCTTGCCCAATTACTCTTTTTTGTAAACGATCATATAGATGTAAGAGTTTTTCTTTTTCACTACTTACTAATTTAGATACTGGTATATGGGTCCATCTTGAAATAATGTTAGCAATTCCTTCTTCATCCACTACATCGGATAGAATACTTGATTTTTCGTTATTTTTTAATTCTTCTAATTCTTTTTCAAGTTTTGGAATTTCTCCATGACGTAGTCTAGCACTCGTCTCTAAATCATAGCTATTTTCTGCATTTTGTAAATTGAATCTAGCACGTTCTAATTCTTCTTTTTTCTTATTTATGTTTTCTTTTAAACTCTTTTCTTGTTCCCATTTTGAACGCATTTCACTTTCTTCTTTTTTTAAGGTAGAGAGTTCTCCCTCTATTTTCATTACTCTAGCTCTTGATAAATCATCTTTCTCTTTTTTTAGAGCTTGACGTTCAATTTCAAGAGACATAATTTTTCTTGTTAGTGTATCTAGTTCCACTGGTACAGAATCAAGTTGCATTTTAATGGTTGCACATGCTTCATCTACTAAATCAATGGCTTTATCAGGTAAATAACGATCTGTGATATAACGGTCTGATAACGTAGCCGCGGCAACTAAGGCAGGATCTTTTATCGTTACTCCATGGAATATTTCAAAACGCTCTTTCAATCCTCTTAAAATAGTGATGGTATCTTCGACAGTAGGTTCAGAAACTAATACTTTTTGAAATCTTCTTTCTAAGGCTCCATCTTTTTCAATATATTTTCGGTATTCGTTTAAGGTAGTCGCCCCAATAACATGAATCTCTCCTCTAGCAAGCATTGGTTTTAGCATATTAGAAACATCCATAGCTCCTTCGGCACCATTTCCAACAATCATATGGATTTCATCAATAAACATAATGATATTCCCATCACTCTCTTGAATTTCTTTTAAAACGGCTTTTAAACGTTCTTCAAATTCTCCTCGATATTTAGCTCCCGCAACTAAAGCACCTAAGTCTAATTCCCATATTGTTTTATTTTTTAAACTATTTGGAACGTCTCCTGCAATAATACGATTCGCTAAACCTTCCACAATCGCTGTTTTTCCAACACCAGGTTCACCAATTAATACTGGGTTGTTTTTGCTTTTACGAGATAAAATACGAATCACATTACGTACTTCTTCATCACGCCCAATGACGGGATCTATTTTATTATCACGAGCATTTTTAGTAATATCTCGTCCATACTTTTCTAACACATTTTTTAATTCTTCATTATTGTTTGGATACATACTTATCCCTCCTTTTATCAAAATTTATTATACTCTTTCGATTAGCACTTGTCAATATCGAGTGCCAATTCCATTTTAAAAATGGAGGAGAATAAATTATCCTCCTGTATCTCAATTTATTTTATACTTATGAAATAGTTTTTTAAACTATAACAAAATCTTTATAAAGAAAATACATATATATATATTACTAATCTTCTAAATTCAAATGATTCATATACTCTATAAAATAAAGCGGAATATTAACAATTTTTCCATCTTTACTTAAATTATTCAACGAAAATCGAAAGGATACTTCATTATCATTTTTAGAATTATACTTCGTTAAACTATTATGATTCGTATTTTTATCAGACTTAACTTCTATAGGAATTATTTTATTATTTTTTTGTATCACAAAATCTATTTCATTTCTATCAAAAGTATAATAATTAGGTGATTCATCTAATAAATAGTTTAACACATTAGCAACATAATTTTCCGTAAAGGATCCTTTAAATTCTTCTAAAAG
>CAYQKO010000055.1:0-8538 GCA_964418205.1 uncultured Muribaculaceae bacterium | reverse complement strand
GTTTCTCTTTTAAAAATATTTTTAAAACTTAATTGTTCCTTCATACGCTCACCTAATATTCTACATAAACATTATAGCATAAGATTTATAAAAGAAAAACTTTAAATTTTGCAATTTCACTCAATAATTGCTTTAATACGACGTACTCCTGCACTAGAA
Organism: uncultured Muribaculaceae bacterium; assembly: GCA_964418205.1. GTDB lineage: Bacteria > Bacillota_I > Bacilli_A > RF39 > UBA660 > Ventrenecus. Next base: position 8,379 of record CAYQKO010000055.1, on the reverse strand, counting down.
GATTCTTCTTTCTTTATCTTAAAATGACCAATTTCGCTTGTGTTAGCAACATGTGGCCCACCACACAACTCCTTTGAAACATTTCCAATAGAGTACACTGTTACGATATCTGGATACTTATCCAAAAACATACATTCCGCACCAGATTGAATTGCATCTTCTTTACTCATCTCTTCCTTTACTACTGGGAAAGAAGCCTCAATCCATTCATTTACCAAATCCTCTACTTGCTTCTTTTCCTCTTCCGTTAATTTATGATCACAAGGAAAATCAAAACGTAATCTTTTTTCCGTAATATTACTTCCCAATTGATGAACATCTGGACCAATCACTTTTTTTAACGCTGCATTTAACAAATGCGTTGCTGTATGATATTTTGTCTCAACTATAGTATTTCCAGACAAACCACCCTTAAACTTTCCTTTCGAAGCAGTTCTAGATTTTTCCTGATGTTCTAAAAACTTACTTTTAAAACCTTCTTCATCTACAGACATTCCACAATCTTTTGCTTCTTCCATAGTAAGTTCAATAGGAAATCCAAAAGTATCATACAAATGAAAAGCAGTTAACCCATCTATATGATTTGCTACTTTAGCAATTTTTTCAAACTCTCTTAATCCCTTTTCTAAAGTTCGATTAAACTTTTCTTTTTCCGTTTTTAAAACACTTAAAACAACTTCTCTATTCGTCTTTAATTCACTATAATAAGTCTGATACTCCTCTATAAAAACTTCTGCTAACTCTGTTTCAAAATCACTTTGAATATCAATATTTAAGTTTTTAGCATGACGAATCGCACGCCTTATTAATCTTCTTAAAATATATCCTTGATCCGTATTACTTGGTTTAATACCTGCTGGATCAGCCGCGATAAAAACACTCGTACGAATATGATCCAAAATAATACGCATCGACTTTTCATTACCGAAGTAACTTAATCCACTAATCTCTTCCAATTTTTCACGAGCTCTTGTCCAAATACTAGTTAAATAATTATCCGTAACACCTTCTAAAACAGCTACAACTCTTTCAAGTCCCATACCAGTATCCACATTCTTTTGTGATAACTCCGTAACATTTCCATTGGAATCCTGATAAAATTCCATAAAAACATTATTCCATATTTCTACCCATCTCTCATCTTCTGGATCAAAACTTTTTGGAACTTCTTCTTCGCTACGCCAATAAAAGATTTCCGTATCTCCTCCACATGGTCCGGAATCTCCTGGAATCCAAAAATTATCTTCTTTCCCTAAAAAGGCAATTTTCTCTTCTGGTATTCCAAGATACATCCAACGATTCGCTGAAACCTCATCTCTAGGAATTTTATCATCTCCTTCATATACCGTAACAGCAAGTTTTTCCACTGGAATATTTAAAACACGAGTTAAAAACTCAAAACTATAGGAAATGCTTTCTTCTTTAAAATAATCTCCCAAACTCCAATTTCCAAGCATCTCAAAAAAAGTATGATGCGTCTTATCACCAATTTCATCTAAATCTACAGTTCTTATACATTTCTGATAATCACACAATCTAGTACCATAAGGATGTTTCTCGCCCATCAAATATGGAATAAGTGGTTGCATACCAGCAGTATTAAACAAAACCGAAGGATCATTTTCTGGCACTACTGGGGCACTGGGAATTTGCTTATGCCCCTTACTAACAAAATAATTAATATATAAATCTTTTAAATTCATCTAAAAACACTCCTCTACTATTTTTTTTACTAAAAGTTTCATTTCTTCTAAGGATTGATCTTTTATGAAATAATCAAAATCATCAAAAGAATCAAGAGCATGTTCTGTCTCATGACTTGCCTCTTCTTTCGTCAAATCATAAGCTCTTAAATTACTATCTACTTTTATAGTGATTGGCGAATATTCTTGTAACTCCAAAATCTCACTTGGAAGCCGAACATCAGAAATAATTACAACATCTACAATATCTTTATAAATCATTAAATCCTCTTTCATACGACGAATAAAATAATTTGCATCTTTCGATTCATGCCGAATATAAAAGCCAAAATCCTGTAAAAACTTTCGCGGCTTTGGTTCAGAAACACCATCCCAACCGATTAATTCTTTTGCAAACAATTTAATATACTTACTATATTCTGAAATAACAACTTTTAAATTCTTTTCTTCCAAATATTCTTTCAAAATTTTTGCAACTTCCGTTTTACCACTACGAGCCTTACCTGCCACCAAAAAAACCCTCATATCATCACCTCTCACAAAAAAAGCATACCCAGCCAAAGGAGCAAAGTATGCGGTACCATCCTTATTTTTACTTAATTTTTGATAACGGAATTACCCGATTTTATCTCCTCAAGCAGCAAACTATCTCATCCATTATGATGTTTCACCAACTCATCACTCTCTAAAAACAGCCAAAATAATCTTTCTTAATTCATCAATAACAAAATTATCATACCAAAAAGCAAAACATTTTACAACAACATTTTTGACTATATATTTACTATTACCTTTATATTTTTACCATTTTAGTTGATTTAAATTTTAAAGTTCTTCAACATTCTCTATCTTTTTCGAGACCGAAACATTTAGACTAGAAATTCTCATAATTCTATGTTACTATGTACTCATGAAGGAAACTTCATAAAAAAAAGGAATACCTAGACTATAGGTGTCCCCAAAATTTTGTGAGTGCACCTATATGAATAGGTGCTTTTTATTATTTATTTATATTAGTACTATGTACAATAGAATAATTAATAAAAAAATTATAATAAATAGAGAGGAGATCAACAGATCTTTTCTATTCATACTTATCCCCTTTCTAGGAGACACCTAATAACTAGATATTCGAATATTTATTATAAACATTTATTTTTGTTTTGCAACCAAACATTTTGACTAATTTTGTCGTTCAAAATTTAGACTAGAAATTCTCATAATTCTATGTTACTATCTACTCATGAAGGAAACTTCATAAAAAAGGAATACCTAGTCTATAGGTGTCCCAAAATATTGGTTGTGCACCTATGTGAATAGGTGCTTTTTATTATTTATTTATATTAGTACTATGCAAAAAAAGAATATCACTTTTATTGATATTCTCTAATCAATTTTCTAATGTTACATATTCATCTTTATCGCGAAATAAATTGTATTTTTCTCGGAAAAACTGCCAAACGACCTTTCCAAGGGCAATACATGGAGTACATAAGATCATTCCAATAATTCCAAAGAAATGTTCAAAAATAAGTAACCCAACAATAATTGTTACTGGATGTAGCTTCATTGTTTTACTCATAACAATAGGTTGTAATACATTATTCTCGACAAGTTGAACAATTACAACAACAATTAAAGATAAGAAACCAATCAAAGGACTTTGAGCAAACCCTACAACGACTGCAACCGCACCTCCAATATAAGGACCGACATAAGGAATTAAATCGGTGACACCACAAAGTAATCCGAATAACAAAGGTGCTTGAAGACCAATAAAGAAAAATCCAATACTATCGCAAACAAAGACCATTGTAGCTACCAACAAAGTACCATTGACACTTTTACGCACCTCTGTAGAAATATTTGTAATCAATAAAGATGCTTCAAAACGGTTTTTCCTTGGAAGTAAATGAATTAAATGACCATTAATGGAATCAAAATCAATTAACATATAAAGACCAATTACCAAGCCAAAACAAATTGTGATTAAACTAGAAAACATATTCCCAACTAATGTCATGATAGTATTCGGTAAAGAAGTCATAAAATCATTAAAAGTTCCAGTAATAGTTCCCATAATATGTTCTTTTATACTATCTAAATCAATCCCATCAATATTCCCCAACTTACTAAATAAATTATTTGTAAAGTTTTCTACTTCATTAAAGATAGTAGGTAAATTTTTAATTAAGATTTGTAACTGATCATAAATAACTGGTAACAAGTAACAAATAAAAAGTACTACTACAGCAATAAATAAAACATAGACCAACATAGAACCAATCACTCTTGGAATCTTCCTTCTTTCCAATCGTGTCACAAGAGGATTAAATATCCAAGCTAGTATAAAACCTAGAAAAAAAGGTGTTAATACTCCTAAAACGCTTAGTAAAAAATTCCAAATTCCCCATTCTCTGGCAATAATAGTAACAATCAAAACCATAGCAACCACCATAGCAATATAAAAGATATGTAAAATTTTCTTTGATAAAGCGACAACCTCATTCACATCTTCCATATTGAGTTTATCATTCTGCTTAAATAATTTCATCAAAAACCCTCCCTAACGGTATTATAGCACAAAGTGCTTAAAATATGAATAACTAGATATTGGCTCAAAAAGAAAAAAAGAGTTATTACAACTCATTTTATTTAAAAATTATATCATCACTAGAATCATTAAAAACATCATCATTTTTCTTAGGTAAATCCATAATCTTTGGCAACTCAATCTTTGGTGCTACTGGTGTTACCACCTCTGGTTCTGAAACCTTAACTCCTTCTGTTACCTTTGGTTCCTCTAAATCACGATTTACGTATACCGAACTAAACACTTTAGGCATAACAGGTTTTGGTTTCACTGGTTCAACATTTTCTTCTTTCACAACAGTTTGTGAAGTTTCTGGAATAGCAACATGATTTTCACTATTTTTTTCTTGCACTGGTTCAAAAACTTGATAACGAAGTGGTGCTTCCTCTTCTTTTGGTAAAACTGGTTTTTCTTCCTTTATAGGATTTACTTCCTCTGTTTTTTCAATACTTTCCAACTCTTTACTAATTGCCGCAGCTAAAGCATCAAAATCAAATTCTTTCTCTTCTTTTGGTATTTCAGGTTCCACAGTTAGATTTTCATTTAAGACTTCATTTGTCACTTGTGTTTCAACAAAATTATTTTCATTTAAAACTTGATTCACGGTGGAAAGAGGATCTTCTTCTACAGCAGGTGGAGTAACAACTGGTGCTTCTACCTTCACTTGTTCCCCTGCTTCCTGAAACAAAGGCGTGCTTTCTTCTTTTACTGTATCTTTTTTTTCTTTCTCTAACTCTTTACGTTTCTTAGCATCTTTCTTTCCAAAAAATAAAATTATTAAAAAAAGTACAATCAAAATCCCAATCACTACAAATAAATAAATTCCAAAATTTTCTATACTGTATAACTTTTCTAAAAAATCAGTCATAAATCAATCACCTTTTATTCTCTTCTATTCTGAAAATAGAATAACACAAAAATAAAGCCTTCGTCAATATTTTTTGTATTCCTAATCACATTTTATGAATTTTGCAAAAGAAAAAACACAAAAAGTGTTCTACATATATCGATTCATTTGATTCATAACTTGTTTCACTTGTTTCTGACTAGGTTTTCTTCCCATACTACTCATCATTGCCTCAATCATTTTTTCATTGATTGGTGGATTCTTTTTCATATATTTTTTCATCATAGTCCTAGCAACAAAAAAACCAATAATCAAGCCAATAATTAAACCAATTACTACTAATAAAATATCATGCCACATAAAATGAACCTCCTTTTACAAGGAATATTTTACTAAAGAATAGAAAAAGAAGCAAGTTATTTTGCTTCTTCTTGAGCTCTAGATTCACGAATCACAATAATTTTAATTGTTCCAGGATACTGCATTTCTGATTCAATCTTTTCCTTAATATCTCGTGCAATCTTATAAGCAGTCGTATCATCCACTTCATCTGGATGAACCATAACTCTTACTTCTCTTCCAGCTTGCATTGCATAAGTTTTTTCTACACCTTCAAAAGAATTACCAATTGCTTCAAGTTGCTCTAATCTTTTAATATAATTATCCAAAGAATCATTTCTAGCACCTGGTCTAGCTGCCGATAACGTATCGGCAATTTGAACTAACACCGAAATAACACTGGTTTGTTCTACGTCACCATGATGGGACTGAATGGCATTAACAACAATATCATCTTCATGAAAACGTCGTGCGATTTCAACACCAATTTCCACATGACTTCCTTCTACCTCATAATCAATGGATTTTCCAATATCATGTAAAAGTCCTGCTCTTTTAGCAATTGCTACATTTTCCCCTAACTCAGCAGCCATAAGACCACAAAGTTCTCCAACTTCTTTTGAGTGTTTTAAAGCATTTTGACCATAACTCGTTCGAAAATGTAACTTTCCAATCAAATGAACTAATTCAGGATCTACCTTTGTAATACCTAATTGATAACATGCTTCATTCCCCATGTCAGTAATCTTATGATCCATATCTTTACAAACTCGATCATAAACTTCTTCAATCCTCGAAGGATGAATACGTCCATCTTTAATCAAAGTTTCAATCGTAACCTTAGCAATTTCTCGACGTAATGGATCAAAAGATGAAATCACAATCGTTTCTGGAGTATCATCAATAATCAAATCAACTCCAGTCACTGCTTCAATCGTTCTAATATTTCTACCTTCACGTCCAATAAGGCGTCCTTTCATATCATCATTCGGTAAACTAATTGTACTCACCGTTTGCTCAGTGGCAACATCTTCAGAATAACGCTGCATAGACTCTACAATAATACTTTTCGCAACATCATTTGCCGTTAACTTAGCCTCATGTTCCCTTTCTTTAATATAGTCTGCAAGTTCCCTTGACATTTCCTCTTCGCATCGTTTCATGATTAAATCACGCGCACGCTCCTTCGTAAACTTAGCAATGCTCTCCAAGCGTGTCATTTCTTCTTTTAATAACTCTTCCATCTTTTCATCTTTTATCTGGATTTCTTTTTGTTTTACTAATAAATTTTGTTCTTTTTCATCTAAAGACAATTCTCTCTTTTGAAGAATTTCATCTCGTTTATCTAAGCTAGACTCTCTTTGAGTCAAACGATTTTCATTTTCCCGTAATTCTTCCTTTTTTTCCTTAATTGCTTTATCAGATTCTTGTTTCAACCGATAGCTTTCTTCTTTAATTTCTAAAAGCCGATCTCTTTTGTTTTTTTCCGCTTCTTTGCGTGCCTCTTCTATTAATTTATTAGCCCGATTTGCCATACTATTTCCCTTAAAATACAGAAATAATACACAAATGCCTATTCCAAAAAACACTCCTACAATAATGAACAAGATGGACCACATATTTGGTTCCATAATATTCTCCTCACTATCTATTTATAGAAAATTAATACTGGATTATTAAATATCTACAAGTTTATTATAATGGAGTTTGAAAGGATTTACAAGAGTTATTCGTCTAAATCCCTTGGCAAAAAAAGAAAAAGAGTCTTTCTATATTTCCTCTTCTTCCACTTTCTTTTCTACTTTAAAACCATAATGTTCACGAACTTTTCCTTCTATTTCTGCCATAAGTTCTTTATTTTCTTTAAAAGTAGCTTTCACATTTTCTTTTCCTTGACCAATTTTTTCCCCCTTATAGGCATACCATGCTCCTGATTTATCTAAAATATTAAGATCCGAAGCAATATCAATTACTTCTCCCTCCCTAGATACACCTTCTCCATACATAATATCTACACAGGCAGTTTTAAATGGTGGAGCTACTTTGTTCTTAACAACTTTCACATTGGTCTTATTTCCTATTACTTGATCTCCCACTTTAATTTGTTCTCCACGTCTTACATCCAAACGAATGGTTGCATAGAATTTCAAAGCTCTTCCTCCAGGAGTCGTTTCTGGATTTCCAAACATAACTCCCACTTTTTCACGTAATTGATTAATAAAAATCGCAGTTGTTTTCGTTTTACTAATTGTTCCTGACAATTTTCTCAATGCTTGGCTCATAAGTCTTGCTTGAAGACCAACATGAGCATCTCCCATATCTCCCTCAATCTCAGCACGTGGCACCAAAGCAGCAACAGAATCCACCACAATAATATTCACAGCTTCACTTCGCACTAAAGCCTCACATATCTCTAATGCTTGTTCTCCTGTATCTGGTTGGGACAATAAGAGCTCATTAATATCGACTCCCAAATTCTTAGCATACACTGGATCAAGAGCATGCTCTGCATCAATAAAAGCCGCTCTGCCACCTTCCTTTTGAACTTCTGCAATGGCATGAAGAGCAAAAGTCGTTTTACCAGAAGACTCTGGTCCATAAATCTCTATAATTCGTCCTTTCGGATATCCTCCCACTCCTAAAGCAACATCTAAAGCTAAAGAACCACTCGAAGTAACATCAATTTCCATATGTTCCTGAGCTCCTAATTTCATAATCGCTCCTTTGCCAAATTGTTTTTCAATATCAGCTAAAACCTGCTCTAAAGCTTTGTCTTTGTCTTTCATATCTTTTGTTGTTTTCATAAAATCTAAATCTCGCTTTCCGTATTCATTGTAAACCATTCAAAACTATTTGTCAACATTTTAACGAACATTTGTTTTAGACACAATTTTTCC
>CAYQKO010000054.1:0-8584 GCA_964418205.1 uncultured Muribaculaceae bacterium | reverse complement strand
TACAATTTAGATAATCCGTATTTTGATTCAGAATTTTGTCCTAGTTTACATAATATATATTATGCAACCTTTATAACAAAATCAAATGAAATAAGTCTACAATATGTTATTTTAATAAATCAATTTAGCTGAATCCTTTTTAACTAAAGATTTACTGACTTTATTTATATTGATCGTAAATTCACATATGTATCTACAAACGAACTTTCATATTGTATTCATTTTCTAATTTGCATCGAAATTATTAAAAACGTATAGTTGTCCATCTCGTTGCAAAATAAAATATCCATACAATTTGGATATTTATCCATTCTTATTCATTTGAGCTAATAATAGAACCTCTTGATTCAATTTCGGCTATTTTTTCAATAATTTCTGCAGCATTTGACTCATTCATTTCATCATAACCAAGTTCTTTCAATGCTTGTGTTCTTAAAGTAAACAGTTGCTGAGTTCTACTTAATTTATCCTCTTTTTGTTTTTCAATCTCTTGAACAAAACGACGATGTGAAATCGTAAGCTTACTTCTAGAAGCTCCCCCATTATTGTATAACGTTAGGGCAGAGTAGAGAATCCCTTCAAAAATAAATTGTTTATCTTCATTAAAGCGATACTCTTCTGGATTCGTAAAACCAGTTGCTTTTGACATATACCCAAAAATATATTTTATTTCAGGAACATTATCCATAGATTGTAACATATGATACAAATAAATGAATGCATAATAATTCTCTTCTTTTTTCTTCTCGTCTCCTAAACGTTCACGCAACAAATTGACAATATTTGTTACCAATACTTGAGACTCTTTCGTTAAATTCTTTAAATCAAGATAGCTATCTCCCCCACTCGCATTTTTAAGCCCCTGATTCAATCTATTTTCTACATTCATCAAATAATCGGTTGTTACCTTTATATTATCAAAATTAGGATTTCCATCGTCCGAAATATCTAAAAGCTTATATAACAAAATTTTCTTTTCTTTAGGCCACTTATTCATGTCATCAAGTTCTAAATAATTATATACCATTTGTCTTGACACGCCTAAATACTTTGCTAATCTAACCTTTGATATTCCTAATTCTTGTAATAATTCATTTAATCTATTCATTTTCATGCCTACTCTCTTTATTTACAATTTAATTATATGACACTTAACACTTTTATGTCAAGTATAAGTCAACTAAAACCGTAATTACGAATTTTAGCTTAAATACCAAAGTTTCTTTCCTTTTTTATAAACATCTTTAATCACTCCACTTCCAATGCATTCTTCCCCTAAGTAGAATACACAAAATTGACCAGGAGTAACAGCCTTAACAAGATCTGGATAGCTTACCCTTGCTTCATTGTTAGGAAGATACTCTACCGCTACTGGATAATCTTCTCCTCTATAACGAAATTTTGCAGTACAAAATGTTGGATGGGTCGAACTGATTAAGTTCAAATCTTCCAAAGTGCACATATCACTCATCAAATAATCAGAATCATCTCCAAAAGCAACATACAACTCATTTCGTGAAACATTTTTACCGCAAACATAATGTCGTTTTGGATATCCAGAAAGTCCTACATTTCTTCTTTGACCAATGGTATAATTCATAAGGCCATTATGACGTCCAATAACCTCTTTGGTTTTTACATCCAATATATTTCCTGGATTAGGTTTTAAATAGTTTTTTATAAATTCTTGATAATTACGTTCCCCAATGAAACAAATACCTGTGGAGTCTTTCTTTTTCGCAACATTTATATTTTCTTCCTTTGCAATCTTACGAACCTCTTCTTTTGCCAAATTCCCTACTGGAAACAACACATTACTAAGCTGATTTGGAGTTAACTGAGCTAAAAAATACGTTTGGTCCTTATTCAAATCGATACCTCTTAATAACTTATTCCCATCTAATCTTGCATAATGTCCTGTAGCCATATAATCAGCACCTAATTGAAATGCTTCTTTTTTAAAAACATCAAACTTAATATATTTATTGCATAAAAGATCTGGGTTAGGTGTTCTTCCTTTTTTTAATTCATTTAAGAAATAAGTAAAGACATTATCCCAATACTCTTTAATAAAATCCACTCTATGAAGGGGTATTCCGAGTATTTCACATGTTTTTTTGGCATCATTATAATCTTGTTCTTGAGGACAAATTTGATTTGTTAAAGTGGGATTACCCAAAATATCATTATTTAAACTAGCATCCCAATTACGCATAAATAAACCTTCTACTTCATATCCTTGTTTCTTTAACAAATAAGCACTTACAGCAGAATCAACTCCCCCACTCATTCCTACTATAACTTTTTTAGCCATAATAACCACTTCCTTATGACTTATTTTATCAAAAGAAAAAAATGAAGTCTAGTCCTACCTAGAATTCAGCAAAAATCCGAATAAACCTATCAGATTCCTTCCAAACAAAGCTATAAATATATCATAAGTCAAAGCCAAAACAATTAAAACAAAACAAGCTTTCGCAAGTTTCGTAATTACAATACTTGGATCCGTTTTATAAAGATACTTACCAATCATTTTTCGAGCAATTTCTAAACATTTTAGAAAAAATAAAACAAATAGAATCACAAAAACAAATTTTGTAATCAGAAAGAAGAAAAAGGAAAAGAAGAATCCACTTATACCATAAACCAGACTAAAAATACCATTTAAAAACCCTAAACACATTCCTTCATAAAACAAAATGGCACATAAAAGTGGTATTCCTATTGTAAAAAAAGATAAAACGAAACTTATTGTTAAAAAGAAAAAATGAATTAAAATATAATTGTAGGATTGATTTAATAAATTATTCTGATAATAAAGTACATTTTCTTTCAATAAGTCAATATTACTTACTCCTAAATACAAACCAACTACGAAACCAAAAACAAATAAAACTGCGAAAAATAACAAAATATACTTCTTTTTACAGCAATATTGTTTTAATTTATACATAGTTTCACCTAATAGAATTCTATTTACAAATATAAAGATTTATGATAAATTATTACAAGAAAAAGAGAGGATAAAAACATGAATAAAAAAGCAAGACAAGTAGTAACTTGGCTAACATTAATCATTATGGTTTTAGGAGTTGTAGGAAGTATTGTGGCTTATGCTCTTACATAAAATGGTAACCCAATAATTACCATTTTTATTATTGTCTTTTAGCCCATAATAAACTTAGGTGATAAAAATGAGAAAGTTAAATATATTATTTATCAGTTTATTCCTGTTTTTGGGTATGCCATCTTTTGCCTTTGCTTACTCAGAAGAAGTAATTCTCGGTGGTGAAAATATTGGAATACATATTGATACCCCTGGTATTATGGTCATTGGTTTCTACCGTGTAAATGGAGAGTATTTAAAGGGTACACCTGAAATCAAAGTTGGAGATTACATTCAAAAAGTAAACGATGTCGAAATCAATACAATTGATGAATTAACAAATGCGATTGAAAAAAATGTCGTCAACAATAAAATAAATTTAACCGTCATGAGAAATGGAAAAACGATAGAAATTGAAATGACGCTAGAAGATGTAGATGGAATATATAAAACTGGTCTGTATGTCAAAGATAGTATCACAGGAATTGGAACACTTACCTACATAGATCCAGAAACGAAAATATTTGGTGCCTTAGGTCATGAAATATTAGAAAGTACAAGTTCAAAATTAGTCGAAGTAAAAACTGGAACCATTTTTGAAAGTACTGTAACTAGTATTCGGAAAAGTAGTATTGGAAATGCTGGAGAAAAAAATGCAAATTTCTATTATAATAACATATATGGAAGTCTAAATACGAACACCAAACATGGTATTTATGGTACATATACAAGGGATTTGTCTACGGAACGTATTGCTGTGGGAACCAAAGACGATATAAAAATAGGACCTGCCTTTATTTATACTGTGTTAAGTGGTAGTGAAAAGAAAGAATACGCAATTAATATTACGAGTATTCAAGAATATAATGACATGAAAAATATTTCCTTTGAAATCACGGATGAAGAATTATTAAATAAAACTGGAGGTGTTGTTCAAGGTATGAGTGGTTCTCCCATTGTTCAAAATGGAAAACTAATTGGAGCTGCTACTCATGTCATTTTAGACAACCCAGTAACTGGTTATGGGATATTCATCACTACCATGTTAGAAACAGGAGATACTTTAAACTAAAAACAGGATGATGCTCCTGTTTTTTAATATTGACGTCCAAAATAGATTTTATGCTTAGCTTTTTTACCACAATAAACACAAGTACCCTCATCAATGTCTTTTTCTATGCAACGGCTCTTTAATCCCGTTTCTTCTTTAATTTTATCTTCACATTCCGTATTTCCACACCAAGAAATGAATAAAAATCCTGGCTTATTTTTCGCATAATCTATAAATTCTTCTTTACTAGTTACTTCATAAATCATACTATCTCTTCTTTTTAAAGCTCTATCATACATATCTTTTTGAATTACCTCTAATAACTCTGGAATTTTCTGTGAAGCTTCCGTCAAAGAAATACAAATTTTCTCTAGAGTATCTCTTCTTACCAAAGTGATTAGCCCATTATTCAAGTCACGTTCCCCTATTTCCACTCGTATAGGGATTCCTTTTACTTCCGCAGCAGCAAACTTATATCCTGGTGATTTATCACTTGTATCAATCGAATAGGTAATACTTTCCGGCAATTCCTCCGTAATTTTTGTAATTGCATTCTTAACCACTTCACTATTTTGAATCGGAATAAAAATGACTTTTTGAGGAGCAATATTAGGTGGTAACACTAATCCATGATTATCTCCATGAGTCATGATAAGCGCTCCAATTTGTCTTGTTGTTACACCCCAACTCGTTTGATAAGGTGTTTTAAGTGTATTATCGGTATCCAAAAATTGAATTCCAAAAGCCTTTGCAAAACTATCTCCAAAATAATGACTTGTTCCATTTTGTAAAGCAACTCCATCATACATCATTGCTTCAAGTGTATAGGATTCCTCTGCCCCAGCAAACTTTTCCTTTTCTGTTTTTCTACCAACAATGACTGGCAAAGCTAAAACATTCCTTTGAAAATCTTCATAAACTTGAAGCATTCTCAAAGTCTCTTCTTTCGCCTCTTCTTTTGTCCGATGAAGGGTGTGTCCTTCTTGCCATAATATCTCTCGACTACGTAAAAATGGTCTTGTTGTCTTTTCCCAACGAACTATAGTACACCATTGATTATATAATATAGGTAAATCCCGATAAGATTTCACAATATTTTTAAAATGCTCACAGAAAAGAACTTCACTTGTCGGACGAACACACATTCTCTCTTCTAACTTACTTTCCCCACCATGAGTTACCCAAGCCACTTCTGGAGCAAATCCCTTTACATGTTCCTTTTCTATATTTAGCAAAGACTCTGGAATAAACATAGGCATTTGCACGTTCTGATGTCCCGATTTTTTAAATTCCTTATCCAAAATATTTTGAATATTTTCCCAGATTGCATAGCCATACGGGCGAATAATCATACTCCCTTTCACGGAAGAATAACTAACTAAATCAGCTTCTCTTACTACATCCGTATACCAAGCAGCAAAATCCACATCTCGATCCGTTATTTTACTGACCATTTTTGTCATTTAAATCATCCTCGTCTATGTTAAAATCTTTCAGTTCTCCATTCTCCCCAACAATCTTATTGACTTGTGCCGTAGCTTTATCAAGTTTTTCTTGACACAACTTCACTAAATTCATCGCATCCGTATATTTCGTAATCGCTTCCTCTAATGGAATATTACCATTCTCCAAATCTTTAATAATCACTTCTAAATCTTTTAAAGCACTTTCAAATGTAATTTCTTTCATAATCTATCTCCTTTACCTCAACTTTCAAATTACCTTTACTCAAATGAACTTCTAATTCATCTTTTATTCTAATATTATCACAATTCTTAATAATATGACCATCTTTTTTTACAACCGAATATCCCTTATCTAAAATATTCAAAGGATTCACCAACTTCACTGTTTGAATCATCATTTGTAAATCATTCCTTCTTTTATCCAAAAACAAATTTACATTCCTCTGCAATGTTTCCCTTAACATTGCAAGGGAAGATGCCTGTTCTTTATATAATATAGTCGGATTTTGTAAAATATAACTCTCTTTCATATGTTCCAAACGGATCCTTTTATTATCCAAATATTGATTCATATTTTTATTTAAAGAATCGATTAACACATCCAACTTTTGAATTTTAATTTCATATAACACCATCGGATTTTTAAGAACATAATGATTACGAATACCATCTAAACGATGTTTTAAATCATTCCATTTATTTTGAAACAAATGATTTACCTCTTGCTTTTTCGTATCAAATATACTCTTCACTTCTTCTAAGGCCGGAACAGCCATCTCGGCCGCGCCAGTTGGAGTCGGGGCTCGCATATCTGCAACATAATCTGCTATGGTAAAATCAATTTCGTGACCCACCGCGCTAATAACGGGAATTTTAGAGGCAAAAATTGCTCTAGCTACTACTTCTTCATTGAAAGCCCATAAATCCTCAATAGAACCTCCACCACGTCCAACAATTAAAACATCCAAATCATATTTATTAGCAAGTTCAATTTTAGAAGCAACATCATTTGCAGCAGAAACGCCTTGTACCAAAGCTGGAAATAAAATAGTTTGACATATAGGAAATCTTCTTTTAATCGTACTTAAAATATCTTTTATAGCCGCGCCAGTTGGAGCAGTAACAATCCCTATTTTTGTTGGGAACTTCGGAAGAGGTTTTTTATATTTGGAATCAAAAAGGCCTTCTAATTGCAATTTCTTTTTTAATTTTTCATATTCCACATATAGATTACCAAGCCCATCCTGTTCCATCTTATCCACATAAATTTGATAATTTCCTCCTGCAGGATAAACACTAATACGCCCTGTCACCAAAACATTCATACCATCTTCGGGAACAAAATTTAAACTAGAGACCGCACTTCGAAACATAATCGCACTTATCCTAGCATCATCATCTTTTAAAGTGAAATACAAATGACCTGATGTGTGATGTTTAAAATTACTAATTTCCCCTTTTAAATATACTTTCTTTAAATAATTATTTTCATCAAACATTATTTTAATAAAATGATTTATCTGTGATATTGTAATGTATTTTCCTTCCATTTTATCTACCCATTCCTTTTCTTCTTTCCATAACTTCCGTCAATCTTTGATAATGTTCTTTATAGCTTCCTAATATTTCTAATTTTATAGAGTTTTCCATTTTAAAATGGTTTTCTTCTTCTATCTCAGTGATTAATCTTTCTACTTCCCATGGCAAATACTCTTCATATAACTTAGAAAAACAATCATATCCTTCTATATTCATAGCCACTTCTAATTTCTCATATAAATCCGATACTTTCATATTGGCTAACGGTGGCATGGATACTTGAAAAGACGGAAAATAAAAACTGCGATTGGAATCAATCATAGGAGCTAACTTTACACTCGTTTGATCTAAATTTTCTTCTATTTCCCAATTGTTATGTCCACGATCTCTTTGCATCGTTAAAAAATCCAAACAAAATCTATCCTTTAAATCTTGTATCATCTTTGATACATATTCTTCTTTCCTTGAGGATTTTCGAAAATGATGATTCAAAGCCTTTTCAATCGTTTCCATATTATTCATCTTATTATAAATCTCATCTTCCTCATAATTCACTCGAGAATAAAGTGGCACTAATTTTTCCCATTCTTCTTGATTACACAATCGTAAAAACTCTAAGTACTCTGCCAATATTTGTGTCCCAGTTATATACTGATACATTGGTTTTCTATAGTCTTCCACCAATTCTCCATCATAATAACCAAGAAAGGCCATTTGAGTATGTGCGACTTCAATACCTACTGTATTAGCCATCTTTTCTACCAATAAACTACGATATTTTTGATTATCGGATTCATAAGTTTTAAACAAATAATTCTTCCCATTCAAATCTTTTATCCAATAAGCCATTGTACTACATTCCTTAGCCTCTTGAATCTGTCCATTTTTTAAAGCTTTTTCGAAGTTTCCAATCAAACTTATTAAATCTATTCTTCCATTTATTTGTTTCATATTCTTACTCATTCACATATCTATCCAAAGCGGCATTTATCATATTGGCAAGTTCTTTATCCGTATACGTTTTTGCAAGTTCCACAGCTTCATTTATGACAACAACAGGGGGAGTATCCATATATTTTAACTCATACAAAGCCATTCTCAAAATAGAAGCACCAGCTTTATCTAAACGTTTTATATTCCAATTCACTAAATACTTATCTGCAAGATTATCTAGTTCCCATTGGTGGCTTTCCACTCCATGAACAATTTCTTTAATAAACTCATTTTTAATTTCTACATTCTCTTTTAAAACACTATCCACCGTATAATCTATTCCATTTTGTTTTAAAATATCGATTTGATATAAACAAGTCATACATATTTTTCTAGCTTCACTTCGACTTAGCACGTAAATCACCAACCTCCACCTTATTTTATCAAAAAAAACTAGCTTATACTAGCCTTTTTAAAACATATTTTCTA
>CAYQKO010000053.1:0-8594 GCA_964418205.1 uncultured Muribaculaceae bacterium | reverse complement strand
TTACTAGATTAGCAAATTTAGAAACTTTAGATTCAAAATATAGAAATCATAATTTGATAAATGACAAGACATATAAGAATTGCTGTGAATGCCATATTAAACCAGATTGGTTACTTATTTATAAATATGTTGATGATAAACTTGTTTTAGTATTATTTGCAACTGGATCACATAGTGATTTATTTAATAAATGATGATATAGTTCGTATATTATATTAGTATCTAGAAAAGTTACTCGATTTCTTCTCTATATGCTCCATTAAGGGATTTGGCTATGGTACTTTGTATCATTTTCTATTGAAAATACTAGGTTTCAAAGGCTCTTCTTTGTAGGAAGAAGGGCTTTTTTGATGCTTTATTTTAAATTGGAGGAACGAATTAAGTCAAATGATTGCATGATAAATACTCACTTCTAAAAAAACAGATTATAAGGTCATTCATGGCGTACAAATGTTAAGATAATCTTTCCCATAATTTATAAACCAATTAATCTTACAATACTTGAATATAAAGTAATTATTATGAAAACAATAATGGTAATCTGACAAGGGTCTTATTATATAATAAAAAACGAAACAAAGCAAAAGATGATGGCTTACCACTTTATAGTAAGAAAGAGTAGAAATTCTTGTGATTCAAAGTAAAAAAATATATAATTAGATTGAATAGTTTTATATTGGAGTTGGTAACATGGAAGTTCTTTTGATAAAAAGTGATTCAAAGATTTTGGTGGATGAAAAATTAGAAACTATAATACAAACTGGAAAAGAGAAAACGATTTATTCTTATCCAGAACAAACGATGGATGATATTTTAGAAGAGGCATCTTTTGTGTCTATGTTTGGAGAAGAGAAATACGTTTTAGTAAAAAATGCTTCTTTTTTTGGCAAAAGTAAGTTGAATGAGACAGATACGGAAAAATTATTAAAGTATATGGAAAATCCTAGTCCTTTGACGACTTTAATTTTTATTACTTATGAGGATGTTGATACAAAAAAGAATATTACCAAAAGTTTGATCAATAAAAATGAATATGTGGAATTAAAAGCTCCAAAAAATTATGAACTTATAGGCGTTGTAAAGCAAGCATTGTCTCTCTATAAAATAAAGGATGAGATTGTTCGATATATTATAGATGCTTGTTTGGGAAATTATGATTTAATTATGATGGAGATAGGAAAATTAAGTTTGCTTTATAAACCAAATGACGTGTTAAAGTTAGAGGACATGAAGCAAATCATATCATCGAATGTGAATGATAATATTTTTAAATTCGTGGATGCTGTAGTGGCAAAAGATGCTTATACATCGATACATTTATATGAAGATTTTTTAAATATTAAAACAGATCCATTGCAATTAATCAATATGATATGTCGTGAATATCGGCTAATCTATTTGTATCAAATGTTAGAAAAGAAAAATTATTCTTCCAAAGATATTGCAAGTGAATTAAAACTTCTTGACTGGCAAGTGAATAAATTGCGTAAAGAATCTAGTGGGTATCACTTAGATGATTTAAAAGAAATTTTAGTAAATCTATCAAAAATGGATTATCAAATAAAAAGTGGACAAGAGGATAAAGTGGTCGCATTCTATGCTTTTCTAGTAAGTATTATGGATTGCTGATGAAAAAATTTGCTCCATTTTTTTTTGGATTAATGCTATAATGTTTCTAAGGAGTGAGTGGTATGAAAAAGAAATTGTTTGGGGTTTTGTTATGTGTGTGTCTCTTCTTTGGTTTAACAGGTTGTAATTCCAATACGAATGTGAATTCAGAAGAAAAGGCGATTTCTACGATTGAAAAATATGTGGGTTATTTGTCAGAAAAAGACATCGAAAATGCCGCGTCAATCGTGGATTTTGATGCCTTAATAGAAGTATATTCTTCCTATTTTGGAGAAGATATGCAGGTAGATGCAAGTGATTTAAAACAATATTTTTTATCTGTAGAAGAGGAAGATGTAGAGTATGTGTTCACTGGTGATATAAAATCTATTACGAAAGAAGAAGCTCTAAATAGTTTGATGGAAACATCTGAAGAGGATATGGAAGATTATATAAATGCTTTTGATGGATATGAGTTTTACAGTTTAGAATGTTCTCTTACGATGGAAGGACAAACACTATCTTTAACGGATATTTTCTTCTATAAAGATGGTACTTTACTTCCTTCTTGGGTTAGTCAAGTTTTACTTCTTACAGAAGCAAGAATGAATTAAAAAATACCTTTATAGGTATTTTTTTAGTTTTTCCGTATTTTTAAAATTGAGTTTTGCAATCTCATTTAGTTTTGCATTCCCATATTTTTTTACAATTTCTGCTGCTAATTTATCTACTTCTATAGAAGCACCCTTTAAAATTTCCATTCCTAAATGATCACTTAATTCTTTCATTTTCTTTAAAAAAATGTAACGACTAATGCAACTAGCTACGGCAACAGAGGCACATAAACTTTCTGCTTTTGTCATAAAGGTAATATCCATCACTTTTTCTCTTGCTTCATAGATGTGTTCAAAGTATTTTCGAGGATAAACAAATTGATCTACCACAATTTTATCATATTCGGGTTGTCGTTTTTTCATTTCTACTAGTACTTTGTTATGTAAAATTGCTTTGATTTTATTCATATTGTATCCTTGTTTTTGATATTTATTATAGGTTTCATTGTCTAAAATATAGGTACAATGTGAAATTTCTTTGATTAATGTTGGTGCAATTTCAATGATTTTTTCATCCGTAAGTTTCTTTGAATCTTTTACGCCTAGTTCGTCGATTCTAGCCACTTCTTCTTTTGAAACATAAGCGGCTGTCACGACAATTGGTCCAAAGTAATCCCCTGTACCAACTTCATCTGATCCGATCGTTGACAAGCTATACAAGTTTTTACGGTCTTGTTTTTCTTTTTTCTGTTTTTCTTCCTTTTCATTCATGTTAATGATATTTCCTGTTAATTTTTTTTCGATATCTTTCCACATGTTCGCATCAATATCTGCACTTATCCCTTGAAACATCGCTTTTCCAGATTCATAGAGTGTAATAATTGTACCAGCTTCTTCTGCTTGAAATATAGCATAAGGAGGTGTTTTTTCCCTTTTTTTATCCTGGTAATACTTTGTCATTTTTTCTTTTAATTGGTCACTTACTTTAAAAACAATTGTCATCTTTCCTCACCAATATTAGTTTATCATAAAAATCTTTACTTTTCATAGAAATTTATAATATAATGGATTTGGAATAGGAGTGTGTAGTGTATTGGAAAGTATTATTGATATCATCATTGTTTTGTTTTTACTTATGGGTGCGGTTTCTGGATTTAAAAGAGGTGTGATTAAGAGTGCCACGATGTTTCTTGGCGCGATTGTTGTTATCTTTTTATCCTTTTTGTTAAAAAATCCAGTATCGAAAGTTTTGTATTCTTTCTTGCCATTCTTTCAATTTGCGGGAGACTTTGAAGGATTAACTGTCTTAAATATCATCATTTATGAAGCAATCGCGTTTGTCTTAGTATATATTGTTTTGATGAGTATTTTGCAACTACTCATTAAAATAACTGGTGGGATTGAAAAGATATTGAAGTTTACTATTGTTTTAGGAATACCATCAAAACTTCTGGGAGCTTTGTTTGGATTGTTAGAAATGTACCTTTTTGTTTTTGTGGCTTTATTTTTATTTTCTCAAGTACCGAACTCTGGGGTGTGGATTCAAGATTCCAAGTTAGGAAATGCAATTATGCAGTCGAGTCCTGTTTTGTCTAATTATACAAAAGAGTATTATGTGGCAATTGAAGAAATCATTAGTATAAAGGATCAAAATCTAAATAATAAAGATGAATATAATCGAAAATGTTTAGATATATTGTTGAAATATGATATTGTCAAAAAGGATGCAGTAGAGGATTTGATTGCAAAAGGAAAATTAAGCATTCCAAAAGTGGAACAAATATTAGAAAAATATTAGTTAGAAGGATGGTGGAATGGTATGGTGAAATATTTGAAAGAAGAAGATTTTGATTCAGAAATAAAAGATGGAATTCTTTTGGTTGATTTTTATGCAGATTGGTGTGGCCCTTGCAGGCGAATGGGGGAAATTTTAGAAGAATTGAAAGATGTAACTGTTTTAAAAGTAAATACAGATGAACATCAAGACCTTGCTATGCGGTTTGGGGTTATGTCTATTCCAACATTGATTCTGTTTCAAAATGGAGTAGAGATGTCCAAAAGAATTGGTTTACAAACGAAAGAAGAATTAGAAAGTTGGATTTCTTCTGGAAAATGATTTTTAGAAAAGCAGTTTTTTATGCTTTTTTTAATTTTTATTTAAGAAAAGTATTGTAAAGTATAGCTTATGAAAAGGAGAGAAAATTATGTATTTATTAAAAAATGCTTGGATATCTATTACACGCAACAAAGGGAGGAATATTTTAATTGGGATAATTATTTTCATTATTGCTTGTGCCTCAACGATTACTCTTGCTATTCATAATACCGCGAATGATTTAATTGAATCTTATACTTCTTCTTATGAAAAAGAATTAACTTTAACTTTTAATCGGACAGAGATGAGAGGAGAAATGAACTTTTCTAAAGATAACATCGAAAAGATAGAGGATAATTTTTCCAGTATTCAATCCTATACAGTAGAAGATATTTCCTTATTTGCTACAAATGAACATATTGAGAGTTATTACTATACTTACAGTATTTCTTTAAACGGAAATACGATAGAGAAAGCATCTATGAATGATTTTGAAAATGAATCGGATTCAAATCGAAAAGGAAATTTCAATATGGGTGGCACAAGTTCTTTGGATTTTACCTTGACAGGTTATAGTTCTATGGAAGCCATGAGTGAATTTATCAATGGTACTTACCAAATTGTAGATATAGAAAGTGATGCTTGGGATTATGCTTTTGATGGAAATTATGTCTTTTTAAATGAAGAACTTGCAGAATATAATGATTTAGCAGTTGGAGATACCATTAAATTAGAAGCAGAAGATGGTACCGTATATGCTTTTACTATTATTGGAATTTACACGGATAATGATACCTCCAATGATTCTGGTATTCAAGTGTTTTCTAATTCTATAAATACTATTATTACAAATGTGGATGCTTTAATAAAAATTAGTGAAGAAAACTCAGGTGTAACAGGAACTGTAAATCCAACCTTTATTATTGATTCTTATGATAATGCACAGGAAATTCAAAGTGCTTTTTATGAAATGGGGTTAGATGAAAACTATGTAGTGAATACGAATGAAGAAGAGGCTTTGTCTGGTATTTCCTCAGTTTCTAACGTTAAGACTTTTGCAACTACCTTTTTAATTATTACATTATTCATTGGTGGAGTTGTCTTATTTATCTTGAACTTAATTAATATTCGGGAAAGAAAATATGAAATTGGTGTCTTTCGGACAATTGGCTTAAGTAAGATAAAGCTAACTTTACAATTTGTTTCTGAATTGTTGATTGTCGCATTTGTAGCTTTGCTCATTGGTGCATCTTTTGGAGCAGTCTTATCGAAGAGCGTAAGTAATTCCTTATTAGCAAGTGAAATTGAAAATACCAAAAATCAAACCGATGAAATTCAAAATAATTTTGGTGGAAATATGAAGGAAAATGGGAATGAGAATAAGTTCCATTCCGTTGGGGTTGGTCCTGTGGTAGAAGCTTATGACTCTATTGATGCAGTAGTAAATTTTAAAGTAATATTTGAATTGTTAGGAATTGGACTATTGTTAGTTCTTGTAAGTAGTTTGGCTGCGATGATAAGTATTCAAAGATTTAGTCCACTTTCTATACTGAAAGAGAGGTCTTAAAATGGGAAAAACAAAAGAGAAAAAAATTCTTCTTGATGTTCAAGATGTAAGCTATCGTTATAGTGATGCAGAAGAAGATGAGTATGCTTTAAAAAATATTCATTATTCTTTTGAAGAAGGAAAAATATACGCGATTAGAGGTAGAAGTGGTTCTGGAAAAACAACTTTATTATCATTGATTAGTGGTTTGGAAAGATGTAGTGAAGGGAATATTATCTTTGATGGGAAAAATTTAAAAGATATGAATTTAGATACTTATAGAAGTAGCCAAATTGGAATTGTTTTTCAAAGTTATAATTTGCTTCCTTATATGACAGCAAGTGAAAATATTATTTTATCCATGGATATTAGTGGGATAGAAATCGAAAATAAAAAGCAAAAAGCTTTACAACTCATGCAAAGTGTAGGTTTAAAAGAAAGTTATGCAAATAGAAAAGTATTAAGGTTATCTGGTGGAGAACAACAAAGAGTTGCTATTGCAAGAAGTCTTTCCTATAATCCTAAGATGATTCTCGCAGATGAACCTACTGGAAATTTAGATAAACAAACAGAAAATGAAATATTACAAATTTTTAAGAATCTTGCTCATGAAGAAAATAAATGTGTGATTATTGTGACACATTCCGAGAATGTTTGCAATTCTGTAGATGTTGTTTATGATTTAAAAAGTAAAAAGAAATAACAAAATGTAAGATACGTTAGAAAGAGAGTTAGGACTCTTTTTTTTGCATGTTATGAAATGGTGACTTCTCAAAGTAACGTTCCGCGTTAATTTAACAATGGTGTGAATAAAAATGTAAATAAAAAATAGGTGAATTGTAAAAGTAAAAGAACACCTCCTTTAAAATAGATGATTTACTTTTCTAATTCAGAGAGATGCCTCAAATATTTAAATTATTATTGCAAAATAATTTTAAAAAAAATATAATAGAAACAACTTGTATGAGTTGATTTTATTCATAGAAAGAGGAAAAAATGGAAAAGGATATTTTTATTGGTGGAGCTTGGCCTTATGCAAATTATTATTTACATGTAGGACATTTAGCGGCTTTGTTACCAGGTGATGTAATAGCTAGGTATTATCGTGAAAAAGGAGATAATGTAATCTATGTATCAGGTTCTGATTGCCATGGAACACCAATCACTGAAAGAGCGAAAAAGGAAAACATTACACCAGAAGCAATTGCTGAACATTATCATCAAGAATTTAAAAGAACATTTGATAGACTAGGGTTCGAGTATGATGAGTATTCAAAAACTACATCACCGACTCATAAGAAAAAAGTAAAAGAATATTTTTTGAAATTAGTCGAAAATGGTTATATCTATGAAAAAGAAGAGAAACAAGACTATTGTGAAAATTGTGCTAGTTTTTTATCTGATAGAGAAATCGTTGGAACTTGTCCTAAATGTGGTGGGAAAAGTACTGGGGATCAATGTGAAGAGTGTATGGTTTCGTTAAACAACGATGAAGTTTTAGATAAGCATTGTAAAACATGTGGATCTAAAACAGTTTTAAAGAACAACAAACATTTATATTTTAAATTAACGGAATTTAAAGATGTTTTACAGGAGCTAATCAATAAAAATAAAAACACTTGGCGTAAAAATGCTTTAGGGGAAGCTCAAAAGTATATTGATATGGGACTTGTTGATCGAGCTGCAACACGTCAACTGGATTGGGGTGTGGAGGTTCCTGTAGATGGTTATGAAGACAAAAGAATTTATGTTTGGATAGAGGCTGTATTAGGTTATTTAACTGTTGGTGAAGAGGTTGCAAAGAAGAAAGGGATAAGTTTTGAAAAATTTTTGAGTGATGAAAATCCTAATTTACGTACTTATTATGTTCATGGGAAAGATAATATTCCTTTTCATACAACTATTTTTCCAGCTCTTTTGGTGGCATTAGATATGGGATATAGATTGCCTGATTATATTGTTTCCAGCGCTTATGTAAATTTAAATAATGAGAAAATGAGTAAAAGCAAAGGTAATTTAATTACTGCAAACGAGTTACTAAATATGTTTGAACGGGATACATTAAGATTTTATTTCATTTTCAATGGTCCTGAATTAAAAGATACAAATTGTTCTGTGGAAGAAATCATTCAAATTCATAATAAGTTTTTAGTTGGTATCTTAGGAAATTTTGTGAACAGGAATTTATCATTTATTCAAAAGAAATTTGATGGAATAATAACAGAAGGAACAATAGATTCAAAAATAAAAGAAGTTACAACGAAAGAATATCGAATGATAGGTAATTTCATAGAAAAGGGCGAACTAAGAAATGCTTTAAATAGCTTGATTGAATACATTAGTTTAGGAAATAAGTATTATGATGAACAACAACCATGGATTCAAGTAAAAGAAAATATTTTAGATTTTAATAATACTACTTATACTTGTGTTTATATGATAGCTAATATAGCTAATATGATTTTTCCGTTTATTCCAGATACTTCGAAGAAAATACAGGAGTTATTAAATTTGCCATCATTAAATTGGAAAGAGCAAACAATAAATGGTGACATCAGGTTAAAGGAAGTTCCTTTGTTGTTTCAGAGAATTGATGAAGAAAAATAATATCAGATAAAGAAGAAGAACCTAAAAACGGTAAATTTAGATAAATAGATGTAACTAATCAAAGTATATGGAAAATATTATACTGTATAAAAGAGTTAGGACTCTTTTTTTGTATGTTATGAATTCGATAAAATTTCTTGTTTCTTCTAGAAAAGTTTGATAAAATATATTTGCTTAATAAAAG
>CAYQKO010000052.1:0-8737 GCA_964418205.1 uncultured Muribaculaceae bacterium | reverse complement strand
CAGATGTCCCTATTGTCATAAAAAATGCAGAGGATACGATAAGTCAACAAATAATTCTAAAGTATGGAGAGGATTAGATTTTGCAGGAATCATAGTAGAAAATGTAATTGGAGATGTTGAAGAGCAACCCATTGAATCTTTATAGTACCATTAACAATCATTTTCTTCCTTTGGCAATTTTATAAATTCATCCTCTAAGATAAAGGGATGATTTCCTAAACACATAAAAGGTAGAACCATTTCTTCTAGCATCCTAAAGTAACCATCTTTTCCATACATCTGATGCCAAAAATCAACGGATTCATAAATTCGAGTCAAACAAATCACAGGTAAAGTATACAACTTTTTCAAATCACTTTTATTGCTTAAATCGATAAATTGTAAACGATTTTTTATACTCTCATTCACAAACGGGTCAAAAGTACCTCGTAATTCTCTTATAAATGTTAACTGTGAAGAACTAGCTAAGCTATCATAATTATAATCTTTATCTTCAATAATAGTTTTAATATCATAAATTATCATGGAAATAACATCTTTAAAATCAAAATCCGATAGATAATATTGATCCCAAATATTATAAATATAATGTTCCAACATATCTAACTGGGGATTGTATAGCTCTTCGCTCCCTTTTGTAATCTCACCAAATTCCTTATTAGCTCTTGAAATAACTCTTTTCAAATCAAAAGGCACTAAAATTTTCTGTTCCATTTTTTCTCCACTCCTCTTTCCATCAATAATATATCATTCTTATAATAATAATTTCTTTTCAGTTTTTCAAGCTTTTATACTCAAGCTAAATCTGTGCTACATATTCCATAAGTTTCATGAACATAGAAATAAATTTTTTATCCAGACCTTTATTTTTTAATTTACGAATCTCAATTCTCTTTTTCTTAATATCCATATCACTAAATATAATAGAAGCAAGCATCTCTTTTAAAGTAGTTTTAATCTGTAAATCACTAATAATTGAATCAATATCTTCATTTATTAAACGTACAGCATCAATCTCAATATCTTTTCCTTTACAGTTAATAGATAATTGACTTGTTGTTTTAACATGTTTTACTTCCACAACAAAATCCGTATCATCCACATAACTTTCTGAAGTATATACTTCTTTATCCAAATAAACAATGACCTGATCCGCTTTTCTTGTATTTCGGAAACGAATCTTATAATCACGATATTCTGGTATGATTCCACTTTTCCCTTCAATAGGTCTTATAATAACCGTAAAATTATTTTGTAAATAATTATAATCAATCGAAGTTAACAGATAATATCCTTTTTCGTGTAATCGAGAAATTCCATCATCTTCATACAAATTATAAATATTACTCTTACCAGGAAAAATATGAATTTCCATACTATCAGGTGTACTCGTATCATTACGGTTTTCTTTAAAATTCCCTAAAGGAATAATTGAACCAGATTTAGCAAACACAGGATAATCCTCATCTTTATAAAAAGCAACATAACGCTTATTCCCTGGAAATTTCTTACCAGTTTTAAAATCATACCATGTGCCTTCTGGTAAAAATATATCCAAAATTGTACGATTCATAACAAAATCTTTTTGTTTTGTAATAGGAGCGACTAAAAGCTCTGAACCAAAATAGTATTCATTTTTATACTTTGGCTCATCATATATCTCAGGATTTAAATAATATAAAGGTTGGATGATAGGCATACCCGTTTTATGATACTTATACCCCTCTGTATACAAATAAGGAATAAAACGATGTCTCAACTGAGTATAATCTTTTACAATTTTTAAAGTTTTAACATCCCACATCCAAGGTTCTCTTTTATAATACTTTCCTGCCTTAGAAGCAAATCGAAAGATTGGGCTAAAGCAACCTAATTGTACATAACGAATATAAAGTTCATTATCTTCAATCCCTCCCATATATCCTCCAATATCATGACTCCACCATGCAAGGCCTTTATTAGAAGCCGAAGAATTAAAGTAAGGTATATTGCTTAAAGTATTCCAAGAAACCAAAGTTTTTCCACTATATAAAACAGAATATTTATGAGAAGCGACATTCCCATTATGTGCGAAAAGAAAACCACGTTTATTTTCATTTTTTTGAGAATCTAAAAATCCATAATAAGCTAAAGCTCTATCTGTTAATAAATCTTTTTGATTACTATAATCTAACCAAAAGAAATCTACACCTTTTTGTTCTAAGGGTAACAAAAGTTGATGTAAATAACTATTTAAAACAAACTTATCAAAAGCATTAAAAGGTATTGTACTTTTATCCATAAGTCCAATGGTTTTAGCAATACCCTCATAGGCATCTTCATGAGGCATAATACCTTCTACTGGATCTATATTAAGTCCCAATCGGATACCTCTTTCATGTAAATACTTAGCAAAATAAGAAGGATCCGAAAACAAATTACGATTAAAAGTATAACCTGTTCTATACTTTGTAATATCCCCTCCATCCTTTAAATGCCAAAACTCATCTAACAACAAAATAGAAAACGGAATCTCATTTCGATTAAATTTAACCAGTAAATCACTAATATCATTAAAATTATATATTTCTGTTTTATTCCACCAGACGCCTAAAGCATATCGAGGTATCATAGGTGGATAACCTGTTAACATAAAATAATCTTTTAAACATAATCCAAAATCTCTTCGATACATGAAAACATAGAAATCAATTCTTGGTGTAGTATTTGGTACTAAAAAACCATCTTGATTCAAAATCATGGAAGGATTATCATCTAAAGTAACATATCCATCTACAGAATACAGCCCTTTTTGATAATTCGGTTTATCTAAATCAAATCCAAAACCAGAAGTATTAAAATTACGAACCTCTTTACTTTTAATATTCCAAATTTTATCCGTATTCAATAAATAAATTTCAATATTAAGTCCTTCAAACGGTTTTTCTTTCGCATATTTTAACATAAAATATTTTGTAGTAATTTCTAAGAATTTTTCATCTTGAGCAACTTTAAACTCAGGGATAGGAAAATCACGATTTATCACTTGTTCCGTTAAATCATCAAAGAAAACACCATCTTTATTATATTCAAGACGTACTAATCTCTCTGTTAAAATAGTAATTCTATAATTACTTCCTTCGAAAATAGCATCACTTTTACTTTTTGCTTTACTATAATCTACTCGAAAATGTGCATCCATTCCATTCATAATCCATACCCTTTCTACTACAAATAGTATAACACAATTTTAAGAAGAATAGAAACATTATGATTTTCTGCAGGGCGTAAATTGTGACTTTTCGTTAAAAACTTGGTAAAATAGAGAAAAGAAAAAAGTTTATGGATGACATTCTTTCAGTGAAAGAACTAAAAAATTTAGAAACGGAGGAAGAGATGGAAGACTTTAAAAAAACATTCAAAAGAGCTATGGGTATTCTAGGACGTTTTTTTGCAGTTATAGCTATAGCAGTTGGAGCAATCTTTAGTTGCTTAAAAGACATGTCAAAAAGATATTAAAAGAACATTTAAAAGTGTTCTTTTTTCATTTATGCCTAACTCAACATAATTTCATAAAAAATCAACCTATTTGCATAGAATCAAAAAAAGAGTGTTGGTTTGACACTTATCTTAAGAATAAGGTTCATAAACAGTTCCTACAAACCAAACCTCATTCGTTTTCTTATCTAATATCAAAAATAAAAATGGGTGATTTATTTTTACATCAATCGGTTTACTCTGCTCCGCAGAACTAGCCTCGTACATAGTTATAGCTGTAGCAGCTGCAGCTTTGGTTCCTTCCTCAAAACAATCTATTTTAGATTCATGAATAACTTCATTCACAAATAAATCATACTTAATATTGGAAAAATCAGCCAGTTTATCATCAAATGCATCTGTCATGCCCAATGCCATTAAATCCGTTTTCAAGCTGTACTTTCTTTCAAAACTAAATTTTGGAATAGATATATCAAGTCCATTCTCTGTTTTAGACGCTTTCGTCAATTTGTTAGTTATTGTATTTAATGTTCCAAGAGAAAAAGAATTCGCGTAACTTTGTAAATCATTCTGTGGCATAATTGCTAAAAATTGCAAACGGTTATCTTCATATTCTTTATAATCCATAGCAAGTACGGTGATAGATGAATCTTTATAATAAGAAATAGAAGAACTGGATGTCTCTTTCGTCATCGTGTCTACCAATGTTGCTTCATTGTCTTTCGAATAGAATGTACCTTCATGAGCTTTTTCAAAAGGAGACTCCCATTCCATATTTATAGCTAAAGCATTTATTAAAACAAGTTTCGTTGATTCATTTACTTGATCATTTGATAAAAGGTTAGGTACCATTTCAAAGGTTTTATTGCTTACCCATTTATTTAAATTATCAGCACTTTCAAATGGATCACTTAGAACTTCTGCACTATATTTTGTTGTCAACAACTGAATATAGGTTGGACTTATATAAGAATAAATATCTTCATTAACAAACATAGAATTTGCCAACGATAATACATTTTCTATGTTCTCATAAGTTTGTAATGTACTGTCACCTAACACTTCATTGATTTGTTCAAGTGTATTTCCCTTCGCTCCATCTTTTAACATATTAAGAGCATATTTAATAGATAAGGGACTATAAATCATATTTTCTTCATTATTCTCTAATCTTAAAATGGAAAATTCAAAATCAGTACCTTCTTTATTTAAATTAGAAATATATATCCATCGTCCAATAGAAATTCCTAAACATAAAAGAATCAGCAAGCCTAAAATAGATAATATCATATATCTTTGTTTATCACTTATTTTTAACATATACATCATTCCTTATGAAGGAATTATAACAGGATTGTATCCATATTGCAATTTGAGTTTTGGTTTTTTGAAAATGAATTTATAGTTACTTTTCAAAATCACTTGAAATAAATCGATTCTATTTTTTGTTTAGAAAATAATTACTAATATCAATCAAAAGTAGAAAGATGAAGATAGATATAAATAGAATCATAGCATTTTTACTACTTACATTGGATGCATATAAAATCACTTCCATAAAACATAGAAAAATACAAATAAGAATACTAGTTATAAACTCAATAATTCTTTTTTGCTTCTTCTTTTTAAGTTCATCAAATAACATATCTTCTTGACCATTTAAAAGACTTTTTAAATCAATATCCAATATATTACTCAATGGGACTAATAAATCAATACTTGGTATTCCTCTTGCAGTTTCCCATTTAGAAACCGTTTTATTCGATACATACAATTTTTTAGCTAATTGTTCTTGAGTTAGATTTTTTTCTTTTCTTTTCGTTTTAATTAATTCTCCTATTTTTTTCGGATCCATTTTTTCCTCACATTCCTTTCCATGCGCAAAGCAAAAGCAATTTTAAATGAAGCACTTCTATAGAAAGAATAAATCATTTTTTTCTTTTTGTAAATCTACGGATAGTAGAATGAAGGAAAAAATGAACCATCCAATCCGCAGAAATGTTATAATATCAAACAGGTGATATTATGTTTCCATATACTTTAGACAATAAACGTTATCATACCTTAAACTATTTTCTAAAGAATAAGTTTCAAAAAAAGGTATTTAAAGTAAGTTTAAATGCTGGTTGTTCTTGTCCTAATATTATAAATGGTCATGGATGCATCTATTGTGCCAATCAAAGTGGTGACTTTGCAGGCAAAAAAGAAGAGGATTTGTTAACCCAATTTGAAAAAATTAAAAACATGATGCAAAAAAAATGGCCAGATGCTTATTACATTGCCTACTTTCAAGCTGGATCAAACACTTATGCACCTTTAGAAACTTTAAAAAAGAATTTTGAAACAGTATTAACCATTCCAAATGTGGTAGGTTTATCCATCGCGACTAGAAGTGATTGCTTCACCGAAGAAATATACAACTATTTAGAAGAACTAAACAAGAAAACTTTTTTAACCGTTGAAATCGGATTACAAACAATACACGAAAAAACGTTAAAACTTATCAATCGCGGGCATACCAAAGAAAACTTTGAAAAATGTATCAAAGAATTACAAAAAAGAAACATCTTTACCGTAGTTCATATCATCAATGGTCTTCCCTATGAAACCAAAGAAATGATGTTAGAAACAGTAAAATACCTAAATACCTTAAAGATTAATGGCATTAAAATTCACATGCTGCACATCCTTAAAAATACCCCCTTAGCAA
Source organism: uncultured Muribaculaceae bacterium (assembly GCA_964418205.1). Taxonomy (GTDB): domain Bacteria; phylum Bacillota_I; class Bacilli_A; order RF39; family UBA660; genus Ventrenecus. Next base: position 2,550 of record CAYQKO010000052.1, on the reverse strand, counting down.
GTTACTACCAAAAAAACCCTTTTCATGTTTTAACAAAAGAAGAATACATCGATATTGTTTGTGACGAACTAACTTACCTAAATCCAGAAATAGTCATCGAAAGAATAACTGGAGACCCTACAAAAGAAAATCTAGTCACTCCTGATTGGCTATTAAAAAAATTTTGTGTATTAAATGACATTGATAAAGAAATGAAAAAAAGAGACATTTACCAAGGAAGTTCACTCCTCTAAAAGCTCAATAGAAGTAATAGGAAACCCCTTTAAAACAACTTCATAAGCAGCCTCGATACCTATCTTTTCTTCTAAATATTCTTGATACTTTTGCTTAAACATTTCAATAGAATTTTCTAAACTTACACTACGCAAATAATCACAAAAATCATTCGAACAAATTTGTTTTATATTATTGATATGATTTTCCTGAATATAACGATATAAATCATTACTATTTAAAGTCGTGTCATAGCCATAACTATAAGGAATAGACACCAACATCAAACAAATCATAATAAAGCCGAATAAAAAAACATATTTTCTCATACTACTCACCATACTTGTAGTATGCTTTCTTTAAAGAAAAAAAGAATGGTAATATTTACCACTCCACAATTTGATAATTATCTTTTTCCAAAGACTCTCTTTGAAACTTAAAATTTTTATTCCGATAAACAACTTTAACAATTTTATTCTTTCTTAATATATTGACTTCGGTTAAAACTTCATTTAAATTCGCATCATCCCGAATAATATAAGCAACTTTTTCTTTCGTATTTGGCACCTCATACCCCCGTTCTTGAAGTAAAAGAATTAACCTTTCAAAACCAATAGAAAAACCAACAGCTGGAACAGAAACATTGGCATATTTTTCAACCATTCTATCATATCTTCCGCCACCACCGATAGAAGACGATAAACCTTCGGCTTCAATTTCAAAAATAGTACCAGTATAATATCCCATACCACGAACCAAAGTAGGATCAAACACCAACTCTGCTTTCACGACACTTTTTACAGTGTCCATAATTTCCTTTAAATTACGAACTACACCTTCATCCATTTGAAAAGAATTACAAAAATCTTCTAACTCTTCAGAATCATTTGCAAATAATGACAAATACTTATCCACATTCTCTTCACAAAATCCCATTTCAAGGAATTCCTTTTTTACACCATCAGACCCTATTTTATCCATCTTATCTAAAGTAATCAAAATAGAATCCGTCTTATCGCTTGGAAACCCCACAAACTCTAACATTTGAATCAATATACGACGATCATTAATACGAACTTTAAAACCTTGAAAATCTAATTTTCTTAAAAAAGAAATAACTGCACTAATAAGTTCGATTTCAGCAATATTAGATTTTTCTCCCAAAATATCCAAATCACATTGCATAAGTTCTCGATAACGTCCTCTTTGAGGTCTTTCTGCACGATAAGAATAACCAGTTTGAAAAGCCCGAAAAGGAGATGGTAGTTGGTTCATGTTATTGGCATAAAATCTTACTAAAGGAACAGTAAGATCATAACGAAGCCCCGAATCTACTAAATCATTTTCCTCTTTCACATTAGAAATATCTAACTTTTCTCCACGTTTTAAAATCTTAAAAATTAACTTTTCATTTTCTCCACCTTGATTACCAGTTAAATTTTCAATATGTTCGACACTCGGAGTACCAATAAGAGAAAACCCATAATTTTGATAAGTTTCCTTCATAACTTTCAAAACATATTCTCTTAAAGCCATCTCATCTGGCAAAAAATCTCTCATACCTTTTGTTGGTGTCTTAATAAAAGCCATAATTTCACCTACTTCACTGGTGTAATTATAGCAAAAAAAATAAGAGAAAGCTATCTCTTATTTTACTTCAATATATTTTTTGGTTTCATTTTGATCTATTTTTGGAACAACAATAGTTAAAATACCATTTTCAAAAGATGCTTCAATCTCGTCTTCCTTAATATTTCCTAAATAGAAACTTCTTTGATATTTACCATATACTCTTTCTTGACGAAGATATTTCTTATTCTCATCTTTTTGTTCCTCATTCTTTTCAGCTGTAATAATAATATTTCCTTTATTACATTCAATCTTTATTTCATCTTTATGAAATCCAGGAATATCCATTTCAATATGATATTTTCCATCACTTTCATAAATATCACATTTCATTTTACTATCTTCGCTTGACAAAAAGTCATCAAACAAATCCTCCATATAATAATTTCTAGGTATTAATCTCATATACCACCATTTCCTTTCATGATTTAATTATACCACTTTTTTAGCACTTGTCAACAATAAGTGCTAAAATTTATTAAAAAAGAGAGCCCTACAATTTAATAGTAAACACTCGTTTTTCGGAAAAATGAGAATTTCCATTTAGAAACACTCCATGCTTTACAGAGAATTTTCAATTGGAAACGTGCTTAATACCCGAGACATTCCAAATGGAATATAATGCTATTTTTTTGTACTTCCTATTTTCATAGATTTACTCTGTAATATCAATATGTAGATTTAGTTCTTCTTCTGTAGGTAAAGATT
>CAYQKO010000051.1:0-8962 GCA_964418205.1 uncultured Muribaculaceae bacterium | reverse complement strand
ACGCGTATAGTGGACTTTCACCACCTAGCTATATGCCATGCCTGGCACACAAAAAAGAGTACTAGCATAATGCTAGTACCCCCTAAAAATTTTTACGCCTTGAATCACAACGTAAAATTCAAAGTTTTTAATTTTGCTTCTTAAAAATTTTTTTATTTACAATTTTTTTAAGTCTCATCTACTACTTTAATTTAATATTAGTCTGTGCACTTAATGCACTTTTACACCTATATCTTATTGTTTTTTATTAAGATATTTTCAATATAATTTTGTAATCCCAAAATATTTGCTTCTTGATACCCAGCCACTTTATCTTCAAGTAATCTTTCTTTAATTTCTCTTAAATCAGCTTGATGAACTAGCTGTAATTTATGTAATCTTGAGTTATTCACTTTTTTTGATGATCGAGCATTGTTAAAATCTTGCTCACTATAACAAAAAAATTTTAATAAAGGAAATCTCTTTTTTAATTGTTCAGCAATAATTAATCCTTCCGGATCAAAATCTCCATTATAATAAAGTGTATTCCCACTCGTTTCTAGCTTTTTTAATACATTATATACACTACTATTAGGTATACCAGAAGTAATTACAATAGGTATATCAAGTGATTTTAACTCGCGTAATAAAGAAGGATTTTCTAAAACAATAACAAATTTTTCAGTAGTATCTAAATCCTTTATATGAACTAAATTACTCGAATTCAAATTTAAAATTTGTTTTTCTTTATAAAAGCTTTCTATTAAATTACTGGAACTACGTAAATTATAAGTAATCACATAGTTTGAAACATCATCCAATGAAATATCGTGAATCGTTAAAAATTCTTTTCGTTCACTTAACGTTTGTGGTTCTGCCTCTTCTAAACGATACGCCAATAATTTTATAAATAAGGAATTATTAGAAGTATTAAAATCTAAAAAATGTGGATTTCCTGTAACACTTGCTAACATCACTAGAGAAATAGGCACTAAGGTTTCAAAAGAAGAAACGAGATGAATTAACCATTTTAAATCTTCTTGAAATCTTTTCCCTTCTTTACGAACTCTTTTTATAACAATGGAAAATATTCTTTTATCTTGTAAAATATTTTCAAGTAATTCCTTTTCTTCAGGATTTAACAAGCTTTCTAACTCTTGAAAATAATTTTTTTCTTGATCTACCTGTGCTATCTTCTTCGCTTTGTTATCTATAATTTCCTTACCAAAATAATCATAAAACAGCTCATCCCAAGTAAAATCAGCAAATTTAGTATCTTTTAAACACTTTGTTATATCTGAAAAACGAATTGCAACAGTTTCACCAGCCTTAAATTTTTTTCTAAAAAAATTTTGAAAGGTTTGAGCTTCCTCTTCCGTTATATTCTTTAACGTAACCGAGCCAGAATAACGGCCAAGAGAGATATATTTTGATTTTAATCCTAAAAACAATCTCTCAAAGCCTCTTCTTTCTTTAAAATAATTCGATAACATCATCATCGATCACCCTGTTTTGAATATATTCTTTTGTTTTACCATTCCATTTATACCGCCTTACTCCTACGACAGAAGAATTTTTAGGTCTTAAAAGTTCTGCGACGGCAAGTTCCTTAATCGTATCATAATCACCCCATAAAGCCTGTGAAGTTAAAATATAATCTAAATTTAACATTCCCATAATACCAAACATTTCTTTAATATTTATTTCATCAACACCTGCAAAAGCTTCATCTAAAGCTACCAAGCGTAAAGCATTTTCTTTAGCATCTTCTAATTTAGCAGATACCGCAGCAAACAACGGAATATACATCGTTTTCGCTTTTTCACCACCACTAAACACTGAGAATACTTTATCCGTTAGCTCTCTTTTATTCTCAGAAGCTCTTTGATAAGTCATTCGAAACTCAAACCAATTTCGATAATCCAAAATATCAAAAATAATTTTAGCATATGGCTCCGTATCTTTCGAATACTCCATTGCTTTTCGCAATTTTGACCGGAAATGTTTTACAAGATTATCCGTATCAGATTTGTTGCGAATACTTTCATCAATTGTAAACAAACGAACCAATTCTTTTGTCTCTAATTCATCCATGCTTTCCGCGTCTTTACTACGCCAATCCAACCCAAAGGAAAGTGCACTACCTTTTTGCATCACAGCCATAATATCATTAATTTCACGCACCCAAGCTTTACTAGAATAAATACGATCCCGTATGGTACCACCCACCGTTTTCAAAAGAATTTCCTCAAACAATTTACGATCCTGTTCACTAATAATTTCATGATTCTCCAAGATAGCTTCTTCTAAAGCTTTTTTTAAAGCATATATATTCATTTTTTTACCCTGATACATTGCTTCAATATCAAACCTTTTTGCTTCCTTAAAGATTTCTTCATCACTGTCTTTTTCAAACAAAGTAACACTCGTTAAATTATAATTATTTAAACTCAAACGATAAGTATTAAAAGCTTCATAATAATTATTTGTAACGTTTCCCAAATCACTATTTTGTCTAGAATTTAAATCACTAAGCACTCTTTTAGCTGCTCCTAAAACATCTTCTAACTCACTATCCATAACATAATGAAGGTTGTATTCTTCTTGAAAGAAAGACTTTCGTAAATTTACAATTTCATCTAACTTTTGAATTTCCTTTTCAGCCTTTACTTCTTCTTCTTGCAAATTTCTAATTTCAACTGCTAAACTTCCCTTTTCGTTTTCTATTGTTCTTAATTGATTGGGAATATTTTCTAGTTTCTCTTCTAATTCCATAAGTGTTTTTGATAAATCTCTATACTCTTCGGTATTTAATATAGCTTCTAAATCTTTTATCTCAGCATCATTTTTCTGATATTCAAATTGAACTCTATTTAAATCTCCTCTTAAATCATCTAAAGACTCCAGTGTTTCTTGCAATAAACTTTGTGAAGAGACTTGCATTTCTTCCTTCTGTAAATATTCTTTTACATAGTTTTCAAGTTTAGAAAGAAAAAGCATTAATTGATTCGTATTTTCGATCGCCTTTAAAAATGTTTCCAAATAAAGAGGTAAAGATATCTCTTTTTTCATCTCGATCATTTCTTTTAAAAGTTTTTCAATCTCTTTTCTAATATTATCAATCGTTTCTGCTTTTCCTTTTTGACTATTCAATAAGATATCAAGACGAACCTGAATTTCTTCTTTTCCCTCTTTAATTTCATTTAAAGATTCATTAGATGGAAAAGCATTTGTTTCTTGCTCAATAATACTTAACTCATAATTTTTCTTTTCAATAAATCCTTGTAACTGATTTATTATAGCCTTTGCACTTTCCACTTTATCTTCTTGTTCTTTTATTTTTCTTTGTTTTTCTTCTTTTCTCTTTAAAACACCAATATATTTTGAAGGAATACTCGCCGAGCCAAATCCTAAAAAATAATCCATTTGATAATCCGTTTCAAAAATATGTACCTCATCACTTGGATCAATACTAATAGACTCTAAAACTTTGGTGATTTCACTCAAAGGTATCTTATCATTTTCTACCGGTACAAAATAAGCTCCTAAATTTTTTGCTTTTTTAGAACTCGCACATAAAAACCTTCCTAAATGACCTACAACGAATGACTTATCCTTTGCCAATATTATCTTAGCACTTAAAATTCCTGATGTCAGTAATACAGATTCGAGCTTATCCCTCAAATCTTCTTTCATGTCAGCCTTAAAATCAATTGCCTTATAAAATTCTAAATAAGGAATACCTTTTTCCTCTAAATAATTTTTCGTTTCTAGTTCTTCTTGATCTAATGGTATTTCCTCCTCATCTTGTGATTTTAATTCTTCTAATACCAAAGAAAGTTCGTCTAACTCTTCTTTTGCTTTAATCAGCTTAGCCTTTAAATGTGAAACTTCTTCTAAAGCACCATTGTAAAATTTAGAAGCAATTTTTTGATAAAAGCTCTTAGCCTTTTCAAACGTACTAATTTGATAACTTTTTAAATAAGAAAATAATATATCTCGTTCTTCATCACTTATTTTAACAAATTGATTCTTTTTATTTAAAAGAAGAATACTATCTTTTATATCACGTAGTAAAATGGTAATTTTTTCTTCTTTCTCATCAAATAAAACTGTTAATTTTTGATATTCTTTGGTAATTTTAGCTAATTCATCTTCCAAAGCACTTAATTTTTCTTCTTTATCTTGCTTAAAAATCAATCTCTCTTTAATTTGTTTCAACTTAATTTGATAATTTCGAATACGATTTTCTAAATAGTTAAAATCAATATCCACTTTAAAATCTTTTTGCAAATCCTTTAATAAGCTACTTGCTTCTTGAAGCTTTACATCCTCACATAACTCTAAAATATTTTCCAAAAGTTCTAAACCACTTTGCTTACTTTTAAATTGTTCCTCTTTTAAACTCTCAATAGATTGTTGCAAAGTACGTTCTTTTCCTTTTTTCCTTTCAATATCCGTTTCTAGTTTTTCTTGACGTCCATTAAGTTCTTTATTTCGCGTAATTAACTCTTTTTGTCTGTTAACTTTACTATCTAAATCCTTACTATCTAAATTCTCTCTTTTAGCCTTTACACGTTCATACTCTAATTCTAAAGATACGATTTTCTTATCAATTTCATCATAAGCTTGTTCCTTGCTAACTTTTAAATTCTTATTCTCACTAGCAATCTTTAACACTTCATTTTTTTCTTTAGTAGAATCAATTAACCTTTCCGCTTTTTTATAAAGAATTGTTTCATTATAATTACGAAGCGTCTTCATAAAAAATTCTAATTGCTTAGCATCAGCTTCTAATTGTTCAATTTTTTCTTTTGTTTTATCCATTTCTTCAATCGCATCCGAAAGAGGTCTTAAATTATCTTCTGTTAACGGTTGTAAAACACTGCTTAAAATTGCCATTAATTTTGTTGGTTTATATTCCTTGGAAAGTTTAGGACTTCGTAGTTGAAGCAAAACATTAATAAATTCATCATAACTATCTAAATTAGGAAAAGAGAATAACAAATGATTAACCATTTCCTTATATTCCCTTGTCGTATCTACCAAAATATTTTCTCCACCTAAAGCAAACTTTAACTCGTTTTTACTAAAAGGAATTTTCTCACTCTTACTTTTATAAAGCAAAAAATCTTTACCAATTCGTCTACCATCTTGTAAAGCAAAGCCCCAAAAATCTACTGGTCTTCCTCTTCTTGCATGAAGACCCATTCCAATTGTTATATATTTTTCTTTTTTATCATCATAAACTTCCATATATAAATATCCAGTAGCTTCATCTTTTTGTTCATTATCAATCCCGCCTAATAAATAATCCTCGATATGTTTATCAGTCGTACCAAACGGATCTAATCTAGAAGGACTTTTATTTCCATCCAAAATAAGAGGAATAAAAGATTGCATAGTAACGGACTTCCCTGAACCATTAGCCCCTCTTAACAAAAGTTTGCCATCATAAAAATCAAATTCCTCTTCATCATACAGCCAAAAGTTTAACAGCCCTATTCTCGTAACCTTACTCATTAAAATCCACCTCCAATTGTAAATGATTTTCTTCTTCTTGTTTTTTCCTTATTTTAGCAATAAAACGATAAATGACAGGATATAAAATAAAATATTCTTCTCTCTCTTCAATCATCTCTAAACATTTCATATACCAAATAACCTCATCAAAATATTTCTTTATTCCTAAATCTAAAATCTTCTTACTAAAATAATCGGTATTTTCTTCCCGTACCATAGCTAATAAATCTAAAAACTCTTTCTTTTCTATCTTAAAGCATTCTGTTTCATCCAAAAAAAGATTCTTTTCCTTAGCATATTCTATTACCTTTAAGTTAATTAGTAAAATAATATCACTAATATTTTTGGTATTTGGAAAATATTCTTTTTCCATACTAGATTCATCAACATAAAGCATCGCCATATTTTTCGTGATCTCTACTTCCATATTCAGATTTTCTCGAATTTCCTTTTCAATCATCCGATGAACTTTTTTAAAATAATCTTCTTCACTTTCTGTCCAATGCTTTTTATGGGTTGCTGGCATATAAAGCAAATGCCGATAGACTTTAAACCTCCTAACATCTCCTTTATCTACTGTTTGATTTCCCCACTCACTTTTCAAAAAATCTTCTGGTGTTTGAAAAGATTTAATATCACAATCAAAAGATGGAAGTAAATAATTTGCTAATCCCGTTACTTCGTATAAAGCATCTGCTTCTTCCGTATCTTCAAATCTTCGTTGTTCTCTATCTTTAATAATTAAAATATGTTGTAATATTAAATAGTCCAAAACTCGAAGCAAACACTTACGATGAGAGGTAATAGTCCAATTTGGAATATGATTTAGTTCCAATGTAATTGCAGTATTTTTAATATATTCAATCAAATTAGATAAAATAAATTTTTCTCCACGTGGCTTATCTTCCAAAAAAAGTAAACATAGGAAAAGGATTACATAATCCATAGGATCATAAAAAGTATAAATTCCCAATGTTGAAGACGGAAAAGCTGGTGTTTTTTCTAATTTTATAAAACGGTCATGAACAATCAATTTATTACCAAGATTTTTACTAACAAATTCTTTGATTTTTGCTTGATTTTGTTTCAAAAAATAATATTCTTCTTTTTGCTCATCTTTAGTAATCCAAAAATGATTCAAAAGTAAAGACATTTCCTTTTCAATTGACTCATTCATTCAACACTTTCACCTCCAAAAATAATATCGATCCCATCCATCAAAAATATTCCATCATCAGATTCCATTTCACATTTACCATCTTGCAAAACAATCTCATAAGATAGTCCAAATATAGGATCAAGCCCCTTTTGTATTTCACCAAGTTTCAAAGTTCCAATCTTTTCTAATAACGTAAATATATATCGCCTTTCTTCTGGTTTTAAATAGACTTTCCCCACAAGATGATGTCTTCTCTTATTTACAAAATCTTGAAGTAATTTTTGTTTTTCTTGCTCCTCTTTTATATAAGTTTCTAGTATTTTTTCCTTTTCCAGTGATTTATTTACTATAGGCATTCGCTCTTTTAAAACTCTTTTTCCTCTTTTCATTGGTTCAATAAGAATTTCAATTGGTGGTACATCATAACTTGGAATAATAGAATCAGTTAGTACATTTGGAATACCTTTAAAATGTCTTACAGTATTAACACCTAAAATAACACTAGATAATTTATGAGAATCTAAAATATCTTCTTGTTGATCAAATAATTTGCATAAGGTTTTATATTCTTCTTTCCGATGAACCATATTACCATGCAGTTCTATTAAACTAGATGCATATTTAGTTATCTTAGCAATAATATTGTTCGTAGCACTTAAAAGACGATCTCCTTCACTAATTCCTTCTTCATTATAAAACCATTTTTTTAAACTTAACCATTTACCCATATTTACTTCTCTTAAATAATCAAAATCAAAATCAGGTCGAAGCTTTGGTGCTTTCTTTTGATAAGAAATTAAACTATCCATAAAATAATTCACGTCTTTTTCTTCTATTTGTAATAATACATATTGAATTTCTTTACTATATTTTATATATTCACGTATAAAATTTTCCAAATAATGTACTAACTCCCTTTTATGTTCAATAAAAAGAACACTTTGCAATAATTCTTCCGTTTTAGGCTCATGAAATTTTTTTAAGAAATCTTGATAACTTTGATTTAAATTAGTAAAATCAGTTGTTAAATCACTCCACAAATCATATAAATCTTGTTCAGTCAAATCTTTTATATTTAAAAGCTTTTGCAGTAACAACTTAATTCTCTCAAATAGTCTAGTTTCTAAAGAAGTGACTTTAACTTCCATCTCTTCTAAAGCAATTGTCATTCTCTCAATTTCCACTGCATAATCCGTCATCATATACCGAAAGTTTTTGTATTTAAATTTCTCTAAAGTATTAGCATTTTCCGTATCTTGAACAGTGGTTAAAGAAAGTTTCATCACTAAATAATCCAAATCTCGTTGACATTCTTCCATTGTATAATTCGAAATATGTTCTTTCATTTCGTTATAAACATCTTCTTTAAATAACCAGTTTTCAGCCTGTTCATGCTTATGATAGAAAAAGCGCATGATTGGACGATAACGAAAACTATTCTCTTCTGTCAAATAAGCCGCTTCAGTTATTTGTTTTTCTAATTTTTCAGTATACTTCATACAAATGCTTCTTCTTTCTTTGCACATATATTACCAGATTTTACCAAAAATAGAAAGAGAAACATTTAATAGGCTTTCTAAAATACAAAAAAGGCAAAAAAGTCAATTTTGTATTTCCAAAAATACAAAACTGACTTGCCAATAAAAATGGATTATAATTATGGAAGAAAGAGTGATATTTATGATTATTCGTGAAAAATATTTATCTAAAATAAGACCATTTTATGATGTGGATCTTATAAAAGTAATAACAGGCATAAGAAGATGTGGTAAATCAGTTATACTAACACAAATTATTGATGAATTGAAAGAAAATAAAGTAAAAGAGAAACAAATAATTTATCTAAACTTTGAGTTAAAAGAATATTCTACTATTAAAAATGATGATGATTTAAATGCTTTTGTAAAAGAAATGATGAAAGATGATATAAAATATTATTTATTCTTTGATGAGATTCAAAATATTTCTAATTGGGAAAAAGCCATAAACTCTTTTAAATCAGAATATAAAGAAAATATATCTATTTTTATCACCGGTTCAAATAGTAATCTACTATCTGGAGAACTTGCTACTCACTTAGCAGGCAGATATGTATCTTTTAAAATATTTCCGTTTACATTTAAGGAAGTTTGCAAATTAAAAGGGATTGAAACCAAAGATAAATATAGTTAGAAAGAGATTTTTATGAATATTTAAAGTGGGGCGGGCTTCCTCAAAGATTTGTTTTAACCGATGAAGACCAAATTAACTATAGATCTGCACTTTAATTTGAAATGAAATCTGCACAATAATTTAGCAATC
>CAYQKO010000050.1:0-9012 GCA_964418205.1 uncultured Muribaculaceae bacterium | reverse complement strand
TCACCAATAACTATGTAAATTTTGCAGGATTCTATTGGAGAATCATTCGTATCAACGGAGATGGTTCTATAAGAATGATTTATGCAGGAGATGCAAGTGTGATAGATGCTTTAGATGATTCTGAAAAGGAGTTTGTAATGGTAAATGGATATGATTATTCTTTTACAGCCTATACTTCAATAGGAGATAGTGCATATAATTCTTCTAGAGATGATAATGCCTATGTAGGATATATGTATGGAACAGTTGGTTCTTCGACTTATGAAGAAACCCATGCAAATATCAATGATAGCACGATAAAAACTTTTATCGATAGTTGGTATGAAGCAAACTTAAAAGGAACGGAATATGAAGGTTACTTAAGTGATACCTTGTTCTGTAATGACAGAAGCCTTTATCCTGGTGAAAATGGGACAGGCGCAGGAACAAGTGATACCGCGTATCGTTGGGCTCCTGGTCCAGGGAACGGAAATTATCCAAGGCTTACTTGCGTTCAACAAAATGACCGCTTTACAGTAGATGATACCACTTTAGGAAATGGGGCTTTAACTTATCCAATCGGATTAATTACGATGGATGAAGCTAGTTTAGCAGGATTGTATAATGTCGGCAATGATAAATGTTATATAGCCTCGCTCAGCTACTTTTGGTCGATGAGCCCCGCAATATTTGGAAACGAAATGGCCCGCGCCTGGGCTCCCTTCGCCGCGTTTTCGAGTAAAACTGTTACAGACAAGGCTAGCGTTCGTCCAGTCTTAAGCATTAAAGCTGGTTCTCTAAGCTTTGGAACGGGTATTTGGAATGATCCATACGTGATATAAAGAAGATTAAAAATTAGAAAGAATGTGATAAGATGAAGACTAAGAAAGTCTGTGTATTTCTCTTTTTTGTGGTGCTTACAATTTCAGGTATTGTTTTGTTAACACACAACAAAAAGGAAAACTTTCAAAATACGTTTGATGAGGAAGAAAATACTTTTTTTGCAATTTATGTAGATGATATAATAGCTTCTTCGATACCCAAAAAGGATAGTGGATACACATTAGATGCGGAAAAGAGTAGTTGCAATAATGGTGTAACTATATCTTGGGATTTGAATAACTGGAAAGCATTACTAAATCTTACTGGATATGTAGAACAAAATAGTTCTAGAACCAAATGTAGTTTATACTTTAAAGAAGCAAGTGCTTATGATGATTGTGTAGCAGACTATGGTTCTGATAATCCACAATGTAGTATCATAGCAAGTTTAGATACTACAGGTGCTTGTCCAACGGTGAATGACGATGGAACAGTAAATGTAACAGGTGCAGAAAGTGAAAATGGTTATGTTTGTAGTGCAACAGATGACTATGGAACAAGTTATTACTATAGAGGAAATGTAACGAATAACTATGTAAAGTTTGCAGGATTTTATTGGAGGATAATTCGTATCAATGGAGATGGTTCCATAAGAATGATTTATGCAGGAGATGCAAGTGTCTTGGATGCTTTAGATGATGCTACCAAGGAAACTGTAATGGCAAATGGTTATTATGACTCAGGTACTTTATATACTCAAATAGGAACAAGTGCATATAATTCTTCTTATATCGACAATGCTTATGTAGGCTATATGTATGGAACACCTGGATCTTCTACCTATGAAGAAACCCATGCGAATATTAATAGTAGTACCATAAAAACAACTATTGATAGTTGGTATGAGAGTAATATAAAAGGAACAGAATATGAAAGTTACTTAAGTGATACATTATTCTGTAACGATAGAAGTATTAGTCCCTATCAACCTAGTAGTAGTTACTTAAACACAGGAATTGGAACAGATTATACAGCTTATCGCTGGTATTATGGGCCATGGAGTACTAATGTAAATTATCCAAGGCTTACCTGCGTTCAACAAAATGATCGATTTACAGTAAATGATACGACTCTAGGAAATGGGGCTTTGACTTATCCAATCGGATTAATTACGATGGATGAAGCTAGTTTAGCAGGAGGGTATAATGTTAGTAATTCTGGATATTACTTATACGCAGGGATTGATATAAGAACAATGACGCCAGTTGCGTTCGAAGGGAATACCTACGGTGGTATTATCTACCAAACTGGTCGATTGTTCGATCTCGTGGTGTTGGATGGTGCCGCGATACCACCTGTTCTCAATCTGAAATCTGGTACATTGACTTCAGGAACAGGGATGTGGAACAATCCGTATATGGTTGACTGAATTCATACAAAGGAAAAACAAAAAACAAAAGACGATTTGGTTTTTCCTTTTTAAAGATAATTTGTCTCATGGAGTAATTGATTTATTTGAAACTTAGGAAAAGAAATGAACTAAATAGAAATTCAATTGCTATCTTGGAACAATCATGTGAATTGAGGAATATAGAATCATTGCTTTTCCAAAGATATCATTACAAATGAAGTCCAAATCTATATATATTCATTTACATAAATTTACGAAGTTTTGTCAATTAAATTGTAAATTGACAAAGTGGGTATGTATTAAAATCATTATAGGAAGTCTATGGTGATATTTTATGAAGAAAAAAGTATTAATTGTTTTGGGAATATTGATTGGAATACTAAGTATCCTTGGTATCAGTTATGCTTATTGGATGTTAAGCTTTAAACAAACAAATGTGAAGGCGATAAAAAGTAGTTGCATTCAAGTTACTTTCAGTGATGAAAATCCAAATAATCTTGGTAATGCTTATCCTATGGATTATGAAGATATTTCTTCAACTACACCATACACATTTACAATTACAAATACTTGTAGTAATTTTGCAAATTATCAAATTAATTTAGAAAGTTTGGTATTAGAGGACGGAGTAAAAAGATTAGATGATAAATATATTGATATTTCGCTAGAAAATTATTATAACGGTGCTTTAATAGATAAGGAAGAGGTTACACCAACTTTAGAAGAAGCAGATAAAGCATATTTATATGAATTGTTTGGATACGGAAAATCCTGTATCTATCTCAAAACCTGTGATTGATTTTTTGAAAAATGATTTAGGGTATGATGGTTTAGTTATCACAGATAGTTTAGGAATGATTGATATAGACCATAAGTACCGTGAGGCACTTCTAGCTGGTGTGGATATTATGATTGTGGATGATTCTCGTGAAGCAACGTTTGATGTTTTGGATGCTGTTTTAACAGGAGAGGTGAGTGAGGAAGAGTTAGATTATCATGTTACTAGAATATTAGAACATAAGTTGAGTCATAATCTATTTCAATAGAAGAATGTTGCCTAAATTTGTAAATCAATTTGAAATTACCTTTTGGTAGTTTCTTTTTTATGCTATCATTAGGATAAGGTGATGATATGAAATCCATATTGCAAAAAATAGATAAGCCATTATTGTTGTTGATGATTGTTTATATTGTTTTGGGATTGGTTATGATATTAAGTGCTTCTAGTGTTTCAGCTGTTTTGCGTTACCAGGTTTCTCCTTCTTATTTTTTCCTAAGACAACTTTTTTTCGTAGTTTTTTCTTTTTTGATTGGTTTTTTTGTTATTTTACGATTTCCTACGAAAAAATATAAATATATTGCACCCATTTATCTATTTGTCGTCTTTGTTTTACTTTTTTATGTTTTTAGTTATGGTGTTATTGCAGGAGGTGCTCAAAGTTGGATTGATTTTGGTTTTTTTAATTTACAACCTACGGAATTTGCTAAAACTGCTCTGATCCTTTATATGGCTATTTTTTATGAAAAAAGTGTGAAAAAGAGAAAACCTTTTGGTTATAATTTTATTCCTATTTTGTTTGCGGTTATTATTTTCTTTTTTGTGGCTCGTCAACCTGATTTTGGTGGGGCTGCAATTATCGCTGGAATTGTCTTTTTTACGTTTTTGAAAGTTCCTTTTGAACAAAAAAATAAAGTAGAAATTATTAAATACTCTGGGATTGGTTTGTTAGTTGCTGTTGTTGCTTTGTTGTATAGTGGATCCGATATTTTTAATAGTGCGCAGCTTTCACGGCTTAAATTCATGAATCCTTGTGAACGATATATGGAAAATACAGGATACCAAGTTTGTAATGGTTTTATCGCATATCATAATGGAGGTCTTTTTGGAGTTGGACTTGGAAATTCTAGTCAAAAATATTTGTATTTACCAGAAGCTCATACAGATTTCATTTTTCCCATTTTAGTAGAAGAATTAGGACTATTTGTTGGAGTTTTCGTGATTATAGGCTATGTCTTGATTTTGTATCGCATTTTAAAAATAGCTAAGGGTGCTGATAATATACGGAATTCATTGATTTGTTATGGGACGTTTATTTATTTGTTGTTGCATCTATTAGTGAATTTTATGGGAACACTTGCCTTGATTCCATTAACTGGGGTTCCTTTACCTTTCTTAAGTTATGGTGGCAGTTTTAATATGAATGTGATTCTTATGTGTTTTATTGTAGAGAGAATTGCTATTGAAAATAAACAAAATCAAGAAAAAAGAGAACTTGCAATGTTGAGTTAAACTATAGAAAAATGAAATTATTTATGCTATACTTAATTAAGAATAAAGGGAGAGAAAGTTTATGAATCAAAGTACCATGGAAAATTTACAAAATACACCCATGAATCCTATAAAAGATCAAGGTTCATCGTTTTTAACACCATTTAAATCAATTGCCGTAATGTTTTGGTATATTTTAAGATGTGCGTGGAGAGGTTTTACTTTTGTTTTTAAAGATATACCTGTTTATTTATGGCAAAGAGCTAGTGGCACGGTGGATGGTGTAGTGAAAAAAACACAGAAGTTTGATACTTCGAATCATGCAAAAAGAACAGAAACAGTAAAAAGTAAAAGTGTTTTGAATATGGATTTGAATGACTTATTAAAGAACACCAAATGGATGAAGAAACGAATTGCAACTTTAGAACGTGAAAAATTACTTCTTTTAGAAGAACTTCAGGGCTCAGGTGGAATTCGTTCCAAGGAACCTCAAGTATTTCGTTATACGGCTAGGAAAGATGGCAAAATTGAAACAAATACAATGAATGGTTATTCTAAATTAGATGTAAATACTTTTTTAGTGCAAGATGGTTATGAAGTATTTAAAATTGAAACAAATAAGTATATTGATTTTTTATATGGTCAGTCTAGTTTATTTGCTACGAAAATGAAAAATAAAGACTTATTGTTTTGGCTTACGCAGTTATCTACTTATATTAAAAGTGGGATTACGCTTACGGATTCCATACGTATATTAAATCAACAAATGAGTAAAAAGTCTGCTTATAAAAAATCTTTTCAATCGATTATCTATGAACTTACCATGGGGGAATCTTTTTCAAGTGCTTTAGAAAAACAAGGCACTATGTTTCCTGCTTTACTTATCAATATGATAAAAGCTGCTGAGGCGACTGGAGAACTTCAAGAAACATTAGATGATATGGCAAATTATTATGAAGAAATTGAGAAGACTCGAAAACAAATGACTTCTGCATTAACGTATCCATCTATTATTTTTGTGTTTGCTATGGCTGTTGTTTCTTTCATATTAGTATGGGTAGTACCTCAATTTGTTACGATTTATGAATCTGCAGGAGCTGAGATTTCAGGGTTTACTTTATTTGTTTTAAATGTAAGTGATTTCTTACAAAACAATATATTTAAGTTAATTTTTCTTTTGATTGTTATTGTGATTGCTTTTATATTTGCTTATAAGAAAATCAAAGCCTTTCGAAGATTTATGCAGGTCTTTCTAATGAAATTTCCTGTAATCGGGAAAGTTGTCATTTATAGTGAAATGACAATTTTCTCAAAAACATTTGCTTCTTTGCTTCGTAATAATGTTTTTATTACAGACAGTATTGATATTTTAAGTAAGATTACGAATAATGAAATTTATAAAGAAATTATGTATAATACCATTGATAATATTGTGAAAGGAGAAAAAATTAGCTTGGCTTTTGAAAACCACTGGGCAGTACCAGATGTAGCTTATTTTATGATTCAAACGGGAGAATCTACTGGACAATTGGCAGAAATGATGTCTAAAGTTAGTAGTTATTATCAAGAATTACACCGTAGTATGGTTAATAGTATGAAGTCATTCATTGAACCTGTTACCATTTGTTTTTTAGCAATTATTGTTGGAACAATCATTATGGCTGTTATGGTACCGATGTTTGGTATATATAACACTTTGGATATGTAGGTGGCAAATTATGAATGTTTTATATGCTGTTTTCTTCTTTCTTCTTGGAAGCATTTTTGCTTCTTTTTATGGGGTTATGGCTTATCGGTTACCATTAAATAAATCTATTGTGAAACCAAGAAGTCATTGTGAGAATTGTAATCATGTGCTTTCTTGGTGGGAATTAATTCCTATCGTTTCTTATATTATATTAAGAGGAAAATGTTCGAAATGTCATAAGAAAATTGGATTTGTAAGTTTTCTAGTGGAAGTATTTTTAGGATGTATGTTTGCCTTTGCTTATCTTTATTATGGCTTTTCTTATGAACTGTTTGTCTTTTTACTATTAATTTCTTTATTTGTGTTGATTTTTTTAACCGATGTTCCATATATGATTATTTTGGATTCACCTCTTATTGTTACAAGCTTAGGAGTATTTTTCTTAAAATGGTATTATTTTGACATGAAAACGGCTTTCCTCGCTGTTTTATCTGGAGTAGTTATTTTTCTTTTGATGCTTCTTATAGGTATGATTGGAAAATGGATTTTTAAAAGAGATGCTTTAGGGGGTGGAGATATTAAGCTAGCTTTTGTTTTTGGACTTGTTTTGGGTATTCCTCATGCCTTAATCGCCCTTGTTTTATCTACTTTTTTAGCTTTACCTTATGCTACTTTTAGTTTGTTTCATTCGAACGAACGAGAAGTTCCTTATGGGCCATCTCTTATCTCGGCCTTATGTTTGGTTTTTGTTTTCTATGATAAATTTACTTCTATTGTGAATTTGTTTTATTGGATGTAGACCCTTTTTTCTTTCTTATGAAATTGGCACTTAATTCTTGACAGTGCTAAAAATGTATGTTATAACTGAAGAGTGAAAGAAGGAATGAATGTGGCAAAGAAACAGTTTAAAGCCGAATCGAAAAAATTAATGGATTTAATGATTAATTCCATTTATACAAATAAAGAAATCTTTTTAAGAGAAATTATTTCAAATGCAAGCGATGCGATTGATAAGCTTCATTATGAATCTCTTACGAATAAGGCAATGAAAGTCAATAAAAAAGATTTTCAAATTTTTATTGAATTGAATCCAGAAAAAAGAACTTTAATGATTCGTGATAATGGTTGTGGAATGACGAAAGAGGAATTGGAAACAAATTTAGGTACCATAGCGAAGAGTGGGTCTTTCAATTTTAAAGAAGATAAGGAACACAAAAAAGATATTGATATTATCGGTCAATTTGGTGTTGGTTTTTATTCTGCTTTTATGGTGAGTGAAAAAATAGAAGTGATTTCGAAAGCTTACGGAAGTGATGAAGCCTATGCTTGGAGAAGTTCTGGTATTGATGGATATACCATTGAAAAAGCAGAAAAAGAGGACTATGGAACCGACGTTATTTTAACTTTAAAAGAGGATACAGAAGATGAGAAATATTCGGAATATTTAGAGGAATATCGCATTAAAGGGTTAATTAAAAAATACTCGGATTATATTACTTATCCGATTAAAATGGAAACAAGTCATAGTCATTTAAAAGAGGGAACAGAAGATGAATATGAAACTCATACGGAAATAGAAGTTTTAAATGATATGGTTCCTATATGGAAACGTGATAAGAAGAAAATAAAAGAGGAGGATTATCAAGTCTTTTATAGTGATAAGTTTATGGATTATGAAAAGCCTTTAAGAGTGATTCATACAAATGTAGAAGGTTTAGTAAGTTTTCATAGCCTACTCTTTATCCCTTCCCATGCTCCATATGATTTTTATATGAAAACTTATGAAAAAGGACTACAGTTATATTCCAATGGAGTACTAATTATGGAATCTTGTAGTGATCTTTTACCAGATTATTATAGTTTTGTAAAAGGAGTTGTGGATTCTCCAGATTTATCCTTAAATATATCTAGAGAAATGTTGCAACAAGATAAAAATTTGAAATTGATCGCGAAGAATATTGAAACGAAAATAACAAAAGAACTACAAACGATGTTGGAAGAAAATCGTGAAGATTATGAAAAATTCTTTCAAGCTTTTGGAGCAACAATTAAATTTGGTATCTATGATAATTTTGGTATGAATAAAGATAAGTTGAAAGATTTAATTCTATTCTATTCTTCCAGTGAGAAAAAAATGGTTACTCTAAAAGAATATGTTAGCCGTATGAAAGAAAATCAAGAGATGATTTATTATGCATGTGGAGAAACTACAGATAAGATAGATTTACTTCCTCAAGTAGAGCAAGTGAAAGAAAAAGGCTATGAAATTCTTTATTGTACGGAATATGTGGATGAGTTTACTTTGCAAACGCTTATGAATTATGAAGAAAAAAAGTTTGCGAATGTTTCAAAGGATGAGTTAAATTTAGATACTGAGGAAGAAAAAGAATCATTAAAAGAACTCAATGAAGAAAATAAAAGTATGTTTGACTTGATGAAAGAATCTTTGACGGATATTAAAGAAGTAAGATTTACAAATCGTTTAAAAAATCATCCTGTTTGTTTGGTTAGTGAAGGAAACATTTCTATTGAAATGGAGAAAGTCATTAATGCGATGCCTACAGATGAAAAGATTAATGCCGAAAAAGTATTAGAAATTAATGCAAATCATAAGATAGCAGATAAATTAAAAGAATTATATGAAAACAACAAAGAGGAATTAAAAGAATACACGAAAATATTATATGCGGAAGCAAGGCTTATTGAGGGTTTACCTATAGATAATCCAACGGAGCTTGCAAACCTAATTTGTGATAAATTATCCTAGTGTCAAGTAATTGTAAATTGACACGGGGGGGAGATGAAAATACCGCCCTCAAACCCTAGATTTTATCGCATTCTCTA
>CAYQKO010000049.1:0-9194 GCA_964418205.1 uncultured Muribaculaceae bacterium | reverse complement strand
CTCCCTATTAAATTATAAATTAAGAGCAGCAGAGAAAGTTCCCTGCTGCTCCTTCACAAAGATAATATATCTCTGAATTTAACAATTATTTCATCCTTCCGTGTCTAAATAATCATCCTGAATAATTTCCGCCTGTTTACATGGAAAATTTGAAAATAAATAAACGGTACAATCAAATCTTAATAATCTGGCTCTGCCTATCGCTTGTTCAAGTTCACTGGCTAAAAAGAAAAATTGTAGATTCCGCATCTCTAAATTATAAAATGTCATAATAGGAAATGAATATCCATTATTTTCTACCCGTCTTACACTTAATTCCCCATCCACATTATAGCCAAGATACTTACCTATTAGCTTATAAATAAAAGGGGCATAATGAGGTGTGCCGATCACTGCAACATCCTTCCCTTTATATTCATTAAACCCCTCTGTTTTTCCAAAATATATTTCTTTATTTTTGTCAATTGATTTGAATGTAATTGTTTGTATATCCGTATTTTTTGTTTTTTTGTAAACACCTTTATATATGACATCCATTCCTGTTTCCTGCACGAATCTTCTACTAACCGAATGCGCTGTATACTGTTTTAGTTTTCCAGTATATTTGACTTCTTCTATTTCTAGAAAAGATATATTTTTTTTGTGGCAAAAATCTCTATACAATTTTTCATTTAGTGTCGCAGATACAACAGTTATTTTTACATCAGGAAGAAGTAACGCGCTAAAATAATCTATTTTTTTCTCTTCTGTATTTACATGAAAAGTATCACTGGACAAAAGATCTGGCAATGCTCCTTCCAGTGTAATTATTTCGTCGTATAGCTCATCCAAGCGGCTTTCATGCAGATGGCTCAAATTAGTTGTACCAACAGTGCCATCTTGCATATTCAAGATCTCACATATCCTACACTCCAGCGCTTCAGGAAGTATACCTTTTTCAATGACTTCCTCTAAATCCTTAAAACTAATTGACGCAGTATTTTTAAATATTGTCATTAAGATATCTTCATCAATTATGATCTCATATTGCGATAATATTTCTTTGGGGAGACGTAAGAACATAGCATGAGTAGTAACAACACATGTTTTTCCATCTAAATATTTTAAATTATTTAAACACTTTGACAAATGTTCTTTTTGTATTTCCGACAAGGTATCTTTTTTCTCTTTTAGGTATTTTTTTATTACTTTCTTTACTTTATAACCAAATCCTTTTGAGTATAAACTTTCAATGGTTCCCTCAAGTTCAGTGCCTTTTAGAAGAAATTTGACGCTTACTGTAGTATATACAGGTATTCCCCTTAACAACAATTCTTTTTCTACCTCTAGCTGCAATTTAATTGTTGGTACAACAATCATAAGCTGCTTTTCCTTTGGATCCCTTTTTGCCAAATTGCAGTAAGCAGTCGTCTTGCCCATTGCTGTCTGGGCTTTTATAAGATGAATCCCATTATCAACTCTTCTTATCGCCTCCTGCAAAGAGTTCTGTAACTGTGCACTAGCTTGATCTAAAGAAATATATTCCTCTTCTTTACGAACACGGTAGATTTTCCGATTTGCTTTTTCAAGCATTGTTTTACATTGGCAACTCTTTAAATACGGACAATTACCATTATCGCATCTCTGTGGACAATACTGATTGACTCGAATATATTTCCACTCTATCTTCCATTTCTCTTTATTCTTTGTCAATCCATCAAAAAAAATAGTTTTACCACCTTTAATATATATCAGATTTGTCGCCAATAAAAATTTTAGCTGGTGGGGGATACCCTCTTTGTAAAAATCTTTAAGCAAAGGACAAATCTTCATTAATTCTTGACAACCCATATTTTGAACTATTTGTGGAGTAGCCTTTGAACGCATACTGTCAGGGTGCTGGGGTGTGTCCAACTCGATAACATATCCTTTTGACGAATTTTGGATATTGACCATTAATATATTATCTTTACTGGTGAATATCCGATTTTCGTCACTTGGGTATATATCTTCCATTCTATGAATGCCTAAAAGACTTTTCTCACACTTGATACCCAGACCGTATGCGAAATTCTTTATTGTCCTTGTATAATTACTTAAAGTTTTATCCATCAAAAATAACTGCATGCTTACAGCAATATCTTTAATATTAATCTCTGCATCTTTATCACAATACAATAACTTTTTCCCACCAAAAAACATTCTTGCAGGATCTTTACAACATTGATCCGCTTCCGGAAAAAGCTGTAATAATAATGCGCCAAGTATCAAAGACGCCTTTATGTTATCTATTACACAATCATTCTTAAATACAACTCGAAATCTCTGGTTGTTTTTTGTGCTACTATATGTTTCATAAATGAAAGATGGTGTCACATCATATTTCTTTGCCCTTTCCACAAATTCTTGAATAGTCATTCCTCCATCGAAATCAAGAGCATATACCTGTTGACTAATAAAATTTTCATTTTTTCTCGAACCATTAAAAATGGCGGGGGTAAATGGTCTTCCATTTTCACCCACCGCCTGAGCAAAGTCTTCTATCTCAATTTCACTTATACAATTAGTAATATTGCAACTAATATATCCTATTTCCGCTTTACTTGGTTTCGTATCATAACTACATTCAAACAAATGCACCTTAACTGCCATACTCTTGCCCTCACTACTTAATAAAACTTTATAAAGAAACAACGTTTCGTTTCTTTATACAACCAATTATTAATCTGTAGTTGAGCTTGTTAAAGTTTACCGGTTCCTACCGTTTTGCATTTTTTATTCTTCTAAAATTATGGTTTTTTTAATAAAACCTCTTCATCAACATTCTAATATATAATACTCATTGGGAGGAACCAAAGATGCTTAATAATAACTCATGTACAATAAACCATTATAATGAAGATAATACAACCACTCTATTTACTGTTCCAGAACTAGCCGAATATTTAGGCATTGGACGGAATCGCGCATATGATTTACTGCGAAATGGAAAAATCAAAGGTTTCCGTATAGGATGCGTATGGAAAGTAAGCAAAGCTGCTGTTATTGATTACATTTGTAAAGAATCGGGATTGGCCTAAGTCCAATCCCGATCTGCTTTTTAATTTCCCGGTAATTCAGTCCCCTCTACTTACTTTCTCTTAAAATCATTGCCAACGTACACTCTCACCGGGTTCCCACGGATGATCTTGGTATGCTCCCTCCAAGCATCATTTGTCTGCCTCTGCTGCGCCTCCCTCTCCTTTTGCTTTAAAATAGCATTCAGCTTAACCAAGGCCTTCCGTTTATTCTGGTACTGGCTCCGTTCCGTTGTGGAGGTGACTGTGATACCAGTAGGGACGTGAACCAGCCTGACGCCCGTCTCTACCTTATTCACGTTCTGGCCCCCTTTACCCCCGCAATGGAACCTTTCAAGCCGGATATCCTCTTCTTTGCAGATGGTTTCCGCCTCCGGGATAATGCTTACGTCCACATACCAGTTTTTACGCTTGTGATGTGGCCGGTATGGGCTTTGGCATATCCACTGGACAGTCCCTTCAAGTTCTGATAAATCCCCCTCTGTGGCAATCAGAACGGAGGTATACGCCCCGTCTTTGCTATAACGTGACCTATGCACGGACAACACTTCAATATCCGGAAATTCCTCCTGTAACGCTTTAAGGAGCCTGCCAACCGCAAGCTCACATTCAGCCGGTCCCTGACCGGAACTAATCTGAACAATCATAAATGCTCCTGTTCCCCAGCTTTATAGTTATAGACTGGTTTTATAATCTGCTCAATCGTAATTGTTTCTTTGACAGCGTCCATAATCTCCCCTATTCCCCGGTAAGCAAACGGCGCCTCGTCAAGCGTACCCTTACCGATACATGAACTGTAGATACCTTTCATCTCTTTCTTAAAATCAGAGACTGTAAAATTTTCCTTTACATCCGTGCGTTTCATAATGCGCCCGGCACCATGAGGAGCTGAATAATTCCATTCAGGATTCCCTTTGCCTGTCCCGATGATCACTCCATCCCTCATATTGACTGGAATAATAACCTTCTCTCCGTCTTTGGCAGAAACCGCCCCTTTCCGGATGATCGGCGTTTCTTCTGTGGTATCAATATAATTGTGGACGCAGGAATTGACCTCCAATAGCTTCCATTTCATTTCCTTTACCAGAACATCCAGCATTGCCTCCCGGTTCAGTTCTGCAAATTCCTGTACAATGCTTACATCGTGGATGTAATCGTCCAGCAGATCATCCTCAATATAGGTAAGTTCATAGGGAATCTGTATTCTCCGGGCCTTCAAACGTTGCTGCCCTACGTTCAGATAATACTCTGTCACTTCTTTACCCAGATATCTGCTCCCGGAGTGGATTACCACATAAAGGCTGCCCTCATTATCCCTGTCCAGTTCAATAAAATGGTTTCCTGCCCCAAGGCTGCCAAGACTCCTGACAGCTCTGCCCTTATCTATATGGGCATTGCAATGTAGACCGGAAAAATCAAAGCGTTCGATATACCTATGCGGTTCTTTTCTGGCTCCGCTCCCTGACGGTATCAAATCCCGGATTACCGTATCCAGCTTTTTAAATTCCACCTTCTTCTGTTTCAGCTTTGCCAATGTCATACCGCAGCCAATATCAATGCCGACCACATTTGGCATCAGCCGCCGCCCGGCCACAGTTGCAGTAAATCCAATCGTGCCAACCTTGCCGGGATGTACGTCTGGCATCACCCGAATTTTGCTTCCCTGAAACGTCGGATTATCAATCAGCATTTGAAGCTGTGCCAGCGCATAATCTTCTACCTGGTCTGTGAATATTTTTGCAGATGTGTAAGTTCCGCTTAACTCTCTCATACATATCCTTTCTCTGATGCCGCTCCCCAAAAAGGGCATAAAAAGGCACCTCAAATATATGAGATGCAGGATTATCCGATATAAGCGAAAGTATATTAAGAATGGGCATAAAGTACCCATCAGACTATTTATAGATATACTATCCCTGCAGTACGCTGCGGACAACCTGATCTCGGCAATCTCCTGTTAAATTGGTGTATAAATCATTGTTTCGTCTCATAGTTGTCCTCCTTCCATGCAGGGTTATTTTTTCTTTGCCAGTAGAATCTCTCTACTCTGCAAAGTATATCTTCCAAATATTAAAATGTCAATCGTACCATTTAAAATTAATTACCTGTGTTACTTTCTAAACACCTGTGAAAAGCAAACAATAACGCAGTACCTAAATAGCAGGTACTGCGCCGTTTAATCTCATTAATCCATATCACCTTTGCTGTTTCCATCAATTAATCCATCCAGCATTTCTAACGCTCTGGTCTTTCCTTTCTTTGTCACATGAGTATATATATCCATCGTCGTTGAAATCATCGAATGCCCCAGTAATTCCTGAATTACTTTCGGTGACTCTCCTGCCTCCAGCAATAAAGATGCAAATGTATGTCTTAAATCATGAAAACGAATATCAGAAATACCATACCGTTTCAAAAATGTATGATATTTATTCATAAAAATTCTTTGGTTTATGATTCTCCCGTCCCACTGCGTGAATATGAATCCTAAATCATTATAGACTTCCGCGTAATCTTCCTTCATTTGTGCCTGACGCTGCAACTGTATCTGCAAAGCCTCAACAGCCTTATCTATCAGCGGAATAGTGCGCTTACTCTTTATCGTTTTTGGTTCCATAATTTTGTACTCATACACTAATTTTCCTTTCTCATCCCTTCCCTTTTCAACACGGCAAAGACTTCCTTCAACACGCAATTCCCTTTCTTCAAAATTAACATTGTTCCAAGTAAGTGCCATCACCTCTCCTTTTCTTAAGCCAGTACACATAGTAAGTGCAACAATAGGGTATATCTCATCCTCTTTAGCTTCATACAATATTTTATTTGCTTCCTGTATCGACAATATAGATGCCTGATATGTTTTTCTTTTGGGCAAAATAACAAATTTATTCACGTTTTCTCTAATATAACGCATTTGTTCTGCCTTGGCCAATGCAATATTTATCAAAATATACATATGTTTTACAGTCTTAGCATTATATCCTGCATCACTTTTTTCATTATAAAACCTTTGTAGGTCATTTCCCGTTATTCTTTCCAGTTTCAGTTTTCCCAAACAAGAACCAGAAATATGTTTTCGGTAAACTCCCATATAAGAATCAAAGGTTGTTTGTTTAACCTCATTCTTTTTATAATTCTCCAAGAAAAATAACACCCATTTCTCCAGTGTAAAGGAATCTTCTTTTCCTCTTTTCACTATAGGATTTTCCTGCATTTCTTTCAATTTCTTCTTTACTTCTGCCTGAGTCTTTCCATATACAAAGTGTCTTCTTGGCTTTGACTCATTATCATAATAGGCACCGCACCAACGGCCATCCTTTCTCTTAAATATAGTACCTTCTCCGTTACTTCTTTTCATCTAAACACCTCCAAATAAAAAAGCCGCTGCCATAGACAACGACTTTAATCACAACAACTTGAAACCAGTTTACAGAATATAATTTGAATTTTCTTTGATCCATATATCAAACACTATTTTAGGAATAACCTTTCTTCTTCCCAGCTCCAACACAGGCAATTTCTTTTCCTTCACCAATTCATAGGCATAGCTTTGGCTAATACCAAGTAACTCTGCAACCTCTTTTACACTGTAAGTTATCTTTTCCATAGTCTACACTCCTTTTCCATAGTTCCATTAAACATTTGGGATTACTGGAAAGTTAGGAGATATGTTTTTTTTAATTTTCAGATTCAGAAATTTTCTCAATCACAAAGCGGCTCGATTTAGGCCCATCAGGTTTAATCATCTTGTAGGGCATTTGGGCCAACTTCATAATCTTATTAAAAGTTTCCGCTGTGAGCGTTGCATCTACTCTGGTAACTTTTCTTTCCAGATTTACTTCTCCTCCTTTTTGGGCAAAATATTCCAAATCATCCCTTATTTTTTTCTTTATTTCTTTATTACCTTCTTTATCCAACTCCTTATTCAATATTAATCGTATCTCTTTTTCTATTGACGCGCGGTGATATTCATCCATACTATTTACGCTTTCCACTATTTTTTCTTCAATCTCTTGAGGTGTTAGTCCTAGCCATGCCATCTGCCTCTTAACAAAAGCATTTTCATCTTTTCCCAGTTCTTCAATCATTTCATCATAAAAACTTTTCAAATATAATAACTGGCTAATTGCAAAATAATTAATTGTTAAAATTCCATTTATTGAATAACACATCTTTCTGGCTGCCCACGCCATTCTTTCATTTCTGATAATATCCTCCAACGTATCTTGCTGATAATACGGATCAAGTTTTATATCCCATTGCTGGCAATATTGTTCGGCAGCCTCTTCTGCTGCTTTTAAGTTTTGACTAGGAAAACCCGAATTTTGTAGATAGCGACTAATATGATTTTTCTTTTGAGCTTTTATATACTCGAAATTATACTTTCTTATATAACGTGCATAATATATATATGCAAACGGATATATGTAATACTTTTTATCATAATAATTAAAATTTTTTTTCAAACTCCCCTCATGCTTTCTTTGAAATTCTAGTAAATCATTCAAATATCCTCGTCTATCACTAAAATGCTTTACATTCTGTTTGCAAATATATAATGTAACGCTTTCATTATCTCTTCTTTTTCTACCCAGCATCTGAATGAAAGATTCCTCTGTATCTCCCAATATCACAATATTGCGCAGCCGAGAATCATGCAGTGATACACCATTATCAAGAACAGCCGTTGCAATAACAATCCGAGCCTCCGCATGCTGCCAATTTACTATGCTATGCATATTCATAGCCGCATCTTCGTCATAGCCATAATTGGCGTCAATAAAAGCCACCTCTTTTTCATCAATATATCTCATCTTACCTTCTTTTTCAGTATTACAATCTATCTGTTTTCGCTCCTGTGAAAAACCTTTCGACACCAGCCGTTCTTTTAATCTTTTTCCTCTGTCAATACTATCTGTAAATATTAACCATTTTTCTCCTTCACGACTCTTATCCAATATAATACTCTCCAGATGTTCTATATTCTCAAATATTTCCCACTTAATATAGCTATAATCCGGTTTCATAGAATATTCACGAATACGAGATCCTAGCCAATACTTAATCGATGTTTCATCTTCACCTGGAAAAGTATAAAATACCGGAGGTCTGCCATAAATAACCTTTTTTAACCGTTCCATCGTAGCCGACATAAGAATTTGAACTTTTTGAATAAACATAGTCCTCAGACAATCATATGAAAGTTCTGTACTAGTGTTAAACAACGCATCATTGTGAAAATAATGACATTCATCATACACTACATAATCAAATCCTTCCAATTCTTTAATAATTTTATCATAGTTCGCCCCCCTAAGCCGCTGCTCTATATTTTGATATGTATACACTTTAATGTACTCATCCATGGAAGTCACATTATATTCTTTATACATCTCATCAAAAACAGAACCTTGTATCTCCTTTTCTATCTGGGCTTTCAGGGCTATGCGGTTTACAAAATAAAGCAATCGTTCTCCTTTACTCGCTGTCCATTTTAATAATTTATGTAGAATAAAATAACTTTTTCCACTACCTGTAGCCGCAGTAATTAAAATGATATTCCCAGAATCCCACGTCTTGTAATCATCCCCCACGACATCACTTAAAAATCTCATATGCTGTTTCATCTCATAAACCTCCGCAACATGTTGGCAGATTGATAAATAAGGCATCTGCCAATATCCAATAATAATTCTTACAAGAATATTATATTTTATGGCTCTCTGAATTTCTATACTTTTTCTTCTTTTTGTTGGATTTTGGCAGAAATCCAATGATCCATTCACATCCTCTGTTGTATTTGGACACTAAATGCAATGATAAAGGGAAATTATTTTAAAAACTGATACTTGAATTTTGAATAGCTATGAAGCAGAGTGTATTTAAGAAAAAACAAATTCCTTCTGTAGCAAATTAATTAGATTTTTCTGTAGCGGCATCCCTTTTTCTCATAATACTTTGACATCAACGCTGACATCAACGTCAACAAGAATCTGTGATAATTAAAAAAAAATAATAGAAGAAATACCCGATTCTATGGGATTTAACGTACTGGTACATATTCTATGGAATAAAGACATTCAACTAAGGATCTTGTGAGCAATGCGCTCGTGTGGGTTCAAGTCCCATCTTCCGCAC
>CAYQKO010000048.1:0-9201 GCA_964418205.1 uncultured Muribaculaceae bacterium | reverse complement strand
AAAAGTTGAACCAAAAGATTCAACTGTACGAACTATATTGAGCGATTAGCTAAGTTATTTCAAACTTTTTCTCACAAATTGGAAATTAATATCAATTTCTATATTAATTTTACTTTATTTTTCTTATTTGATCTGAGAATTGAAAGAAAGGACAAATGACATCCCACTTTTCTTCCCAAGTATTAAATACTAAAACATACTTATCCTTCCTTTTATCTTTTACTTTCTGTAATTGTTCCTATCCTTTTTTCCTGCCATTCTTGTTTTTTTAATAATGAAATCCTTCTCATTGATTTTGGATAAAATGAATTTTTCTATGTGATTGTTTATAATTTGTCTGCATTCTTCAATACTATTTATAGCTAAATCTTCCATTTGACTCATATTTATTTTATTATCATTTAGTTTTGATGTATCCATACTTACTACCACCTTTTATTCAATAACAAATACATCACATTTCACTAATTTACCCCTGAAAAAATTTTACACCCACTTTCTGTTTGAAACAGTAGTACTGAATGATTTACTATTTTTCTATGGTGGATACGTCTTTATCATATATCCCTTTTTATCTATCTTAACCTGAATTGTTCCATTTAAATCCGTTCGATAGATAACCGAGTTAGCTAAAGTCTCTAAGACTTCTTTCTTTGGATGTCCATATACATTATTTTTTCCAACACTAATCAAACTATATTTCGGTTGAATACTTTCAATGAAATCTTTACTTGTTGAAGTATTCGAGCCATGATGACCCACTTTTAAAAAATCTATATTGGATAAAGAATAACTTTTCAATATATCTTTTTCTCTTTCTATGGAAGCATCTCCCATAAAAAGAAACTGAATATTGTATACTTTCAAATACATAACAATCGAATTATCATTTTCGTTCTCATATAGTCCTGTATTAAGAAAATAAAGATTGTTCACTCCTAAATTTAAATTGTCGATTCGTTGATAATATTTTATATTTTTTTCCTTTAAAAGTTTTATAAGTTCTTTTTCTAAATCTACGTATTCTCCTAAATTGAAAATCACATTGCCAACTTTTAAGTAGGAAAGGAACAAAAAAGCATTTCCAATATGATCCGTGTCCCCATGTGTTAAAATCATAGAGTCAACCGTTTGAATCCCCAAAGAATAGAAAAAAGTTTTGATTGTCTCAGCCTTTTCATAAGTATTCATCCGAATTTGCCAGTCACTTTTCGGATACTCGACCGTGCCACCTGTATCAATTAGCAACACTTCCTGTTGATGAGGCGAAACAAACAAAACTGCGTCACCTTGTCCAACATCTAGAAAATAAACATATGCATGCCAATCCCATTTCGGATAAACCTTTATAAAAAAAAGAAGAAGAATCAAAAAAACAAAATATTTTAACGGATTGGTTTTCGATTTTAACATTCGAAAAAAAAGAAAATAGTAACAAATCCAAAAAATTCCAGATATCTTTGGAAAAGCAATGATTCCAAAAGTAATAGAAGAACACCACAAATTCATACTCTCGAATATATGAAAAAAAATGGAAATTACGTTTTCTAGGAAAGGAAAGAATAAAACAAATAAACAGAAAGGATAAATAAGAATACTAACAAATGGTACAAAAAAGAAATTAAAAAGAATGGAACAAAAATTTACTTCATAAAAATGCATTGCCGAGATAGGTAGACTAGCAAAAAAGGCAACCAAACTTACTCTAAAACAATTCTTCCAATACTTTGCTTCCTTTTTCAAAAAAAGAAAACTATAGGCAATAAGAAAGGAAAATTGAAACCCAATATTCTTTATAAAAAAGGGATCACAAAAAAGTAAAAAAACAAAAGTGATAAACAATAACTGCTTTTTGGTCCACTTTAGATGGAAAAAGTGATTCATTTCTTCCAAATAATACAAAAGAACCACTCGTAGAATAGAGGGAGAATAGTTGGCTAAAAATGTATAGTAACACAAAAGGCTACAAATAACAACATGTTTATACCAACGATTCTTTTTTAAAAGTTTCGAAACAAGAAAGAGCAATATGGAAAGATGCATCCCAGAAATCGCAAATAAATGCGTAATTCCATTTGTCTTACTGGCACTTAAATCTAACATACTTGTCTCTCCTAGTAAAAAAGCATAAAAATATTCCTTATTTTGAAATGTGTCCAAGTACGAACGAATTTGATTTTTTAAAAAATAGAAAATATTTTCTACCCCCGTAACACTTATACTAGTCGCTTTCAGTGTATAATGGATATGGTTATAATAAAGATACTCTTGATAATCAAAAGTATTGGGAAGAGTAGCCTTTGTTGGAGTCTGTAACTCTCCAACTACTCTCACTTTTTTTCCATAGCCCAACTCTTTCTCTAAAGTTACCTTTTCTTCTTCCCTTTGAATCGTATAAAAAACCACCAAAGACTCTTTTGCTTTTATCGTCATCGATAAGGAATTCCCATCCATGGTATATTTTGTAATTATACCTTCAAAGATTGTCTCGCTTCCCTCATATACACTTTTCTCTTCAAAACAAAAAGATCCAATAAACCGTAAGAAAAGAAGAAGAATACCAAAGCAAATAAGACATTTACACAGTAATGTATGCTTCCAGCTGAGCATAAACACTTTCCCCAATACCTTTAATATTTTTTAGTTCTTCCTTTGCATTAAAATTACCACAGGTTTCCCGATATTCCATAATTAAACGTGCCTTGGATTCGCCGATTCCAGGTAAAGTCATTAGTTCTTCTAAAGTAGCTGTATTAATATTTATCAAAGTATCCTCTTCGAAATCCGTTTCTGTAGTTTCTAAAATAGCTTCTTTTTCCAATTGCATTTCTGCAATTTCTTCCACAGTGAAAACGGTAATAACCATCTCATTCGTAACTTGTTTACTTAAATTTAAATTACTCGTATCCGCATTTTCTAATAATCCACCAGCTAACAAAATGATATCATCTACAATAGCACCTTTCTTCACTCGATACACTCCAGGATTTACAACGGCACCCTTTATATCAACTGCATATTCCTCCACCTGTACTTCCGTCTTAGTTATTTCAGAAGTAGGACAAGTGAATGCTTCCTCCGCCGTTACCTCTTGTAAATAAAAAACAAAGACTGCTCCAACGAAAACGAAAAAGACAAGCATACCACAAAAAACTTTATGGCTTTTTACAAAATCAAAAATTTCATCCATCAAGTGCCTCCTTTCTAAGAAGTGACTTACACTTCCTACTTATATATACCGAAAAAAAACCCTAAATCCTTTTTTATTGACATTTCTTGACACAAAAACAAAAAATAGGCAAATATTTATTTCTTTTACATAAAATATAACGAAAGGGTGATACTCATGTTTCCAGCACCAGTTAAAACTGGTTTAACTCTCTCAAAAGTGATTGGTGGAATAAGCAAAACATTAAATGTAGCCAATCAATTCATCCCACTTTATATAGAAGTCAAACCAATGATTAATAATGCCAAAAGTGCTTTTCAAGTAGCAAAAGAAATTTTAGCTAACCCCAATACAACCACCAAAAAAACTTCCACTTCCAAAAGTGAAATGAAAACTTCTGTACCTCAAAAGAATAGAAAAAAAGAAGAAATCATTCCCATTTCTTCTACGAACAGTCCCGTTTTCTTTCTATAAATAATTTTGTAAAAGCTCATATTCTCTCTGTACCTGAATATTCGAAGTTTTCTTAAGAATTTCTTGGTACTTCTTTTCCAAAAATCTATAATATTCCTGATTTTCTCTTTTATAAAGACCAAAATATATTTCTGTCTCTGTCAAGAATTGTTTTCCTTTTCGATACTTTAAAATAACATAATAATGTTTCTTCTCCTGAATAATCGTTTCCTCTTCTAAAAAAAAGTCATGAGTTTGCATATACTCTCGGATCATTGCTAAATCATTATTAGACTGTAAAATAATCTTTGTAATGTTCTCTAACTTTTTTTTATCACTCAAAATATGAAGAATTGTCGAAGCTCCCATACCAGCGATTACCAAAGTATTGTACGCTTTTACATCGATATCAGAAAGTCCATCACTCAGTACCGTTTCAATCGTCTTTTCCAGATTGTTTTTTTTAATATTTTGCTCTGCACTTTTTAAAGCACCCTCATGAATATCCGATGCCAAAATTTTAGAACATCCTCTTTTCGCCATTTCAATCGCAACATATCCATGGTCACACCCAACATCAATCAATCTATCGTTTGCATCCAAAAACGCACAAATGGCTTCTAGTCTTTTCTGTTTCATTAATCTGTCATAAAATCCTTCAACTTTTTCGCGCGAGATGGATGTCTTAATTTGCGAAGGGCTTTTGCCTCAATTTGACGAATTCTTTCACGAGTGACATTAAATTTTTTCCCAACTTCTTCTAACGTATGACTTGTCCCATCAATCAATCCAAATCGAAGCTCTAAAACTTCTTGTTCTCTTTCCTGTAAAGTTTCTAACACAGCCCTAATTTCCTCTTTTAAAATTTCATTCGTCGCATACTCTTCTGGAGTCATCATGTTGATATCTTTCACAAAATCTCCCAAATGAGAATCATCTTCCTCCCCAATTGGTGTTTCTAATGAAACTGGATCTTGACTAATTTTAATCACATCTCTAACTTTTTCTACAGAAATTCCCATTTTCTTTGCTAACTCTTCTTCACTAGGTTCGCGATTCAATTCTAGCGTTAATTGTCTTTGGATACGAGCCATTTTATTAATTGTTTCCACCATATGAACTGGAACACGTATTGTTCTAGCTTGATCTGCTAAAGCACGCGTAATGGCTTGACGAATCCACCATGTCGCATAAGTAGAAAATTTATACCCTTTATCATAATCAAACTTATCGACCGCTTTCATAAGACCAATATTACCTTCTTGAATTAAATCTAAGAATAGTAACCCTCTTCCAACATAACGTTTTGCAATAGAGACAACAAGTCTTAAATTCGATTCTGCCAACTTATTTTTCGCTTCTTCATCGCCATTTGCCACACGAATAGATAACTCGATTTCTTCTTCCGCTGTCAACAAAGAAATTCTTCCAATTTCTTTTAAATACATTCGAACGGGATCATTGATATTAATATCCTTGGTAATTTCAGCATCATCTAAAATAATAGGTTCATCCATTAATTTCTTATCAGAACCCGTATCATCTTCATCATCTTCCCCAAGAATAGTAATTTCGTTTTCCATCAAAGCATTATAAAGGTCATCTAAAGAATCATTATCCACATCTAATCCTTTTAATGCAGCAGCAAGTTCCTCATAGGTAACTTTCCCTTTTTCACGTCCCTTTTGAATTAATTCTTCTTTTCTCTCTGCAAAAGACTTAATCTCTCGCACTTTTGAAGAAACATTCTTTTTTTGGACAGGTGCAGTTTCTAATAACTCAACCTTAGCATCCTCAATTTCTTTTTGAAATTCAAGTATTTGAGCCTTAGTAACTTTACATTCTTTCGCAATCTCAATTACTTCACTCATTAATAAATACCCTTCGGATTTCCCTTTTTCTAATAATTCATTTTTTTTCATCTCAAATTTAGTCATTTTTTACACTTCTTTCTTTCTTTAATTCCTCTATTTTCTTTTTTAGATTCACAATATCTTCCCCGATTAATTCTTTTTTATGCGCATCAGTTTCCTTTTTTTGCAAATTTTTAAACTCACCTATTTTATCTTCCCATATTTTCTTTCTTATATTAAAAATATAATCTTCCATATTATTTTCATCCAGTTCTTCTTCATTTATACGAGTTATTATTTTATTCATTTCCTCTTTCAATGGAGAAGTTTCCACATAACTTAGAAAGTCAGCAAACTCCATTGTTTTATTCTTTTCATAGTAATAAATAATCTCATTTGCTATACCACGATATACTTCTTCTTTAAAATACCCTAATCTATTTTGGTACATCTTAATATATTTCGCATCATTCATCATATAATAAAGAACATGTTCTACACTTAAAGCATACTGGTTTTTCTTTTCTTTTGGTTTCGATACCGTGATAACTTCTTTTTCTTTCTTCACAACAGGCATTTCACTTTTTAAGACATCTAACGACAAATGATACTCCGTTGCCAACTTATTTAAAGTAATATCCACTGTAATCGCATCTTGTCCTTCCAAAGTTTTCAGTACTTCTTTCACATAAGAGGATAATCCATCCGTATCTTGTAAATTTTTATTCTTCTTTAAATAATTCAACTTAAATTCCAAGAAAGACATGGGATGAGCTATATTTTCCTTCATTGCATCTATCCCATATTCTAAAATATACTCATCAGGATCTTTTTTCCCACTTAAACGAACTACTTCTACCGAAAAGGAATCTTTTTCTAATTCACACCCTACCTGAAAGGTTGCAAGTTCCCCTGCACTATCATTATCTAACATTAATAGAACTTTCGCATGTAATTTACGTATCAAATCCATTTGTTCTTTCGTTAGACTGGTTCCCATTAAAGCAATCGTGTTTTTAAAACCACTCGCATACATTCGAATGGCATCCATATTCCCTTCGACAATAATCACTTGTTTTGAAATTCGCACCGATGCTTTTGCCCGATGATAATTAAATAATATATTACCTTTTTTAAAAACACTTGTCTCTTTACTATTCAAATATTTTGGAGTGCCATCCCTTTCATAAACTCGACCAGTAAAACCAACTACGTCCCCAACATCATTATGAATTGGAAATAAAATACGATTACGAAAAACATCTTGATATTCTAACCCATTTTGATTTACTAAACCTAACTCAACTAATGAATTTACTTCTATTTTTTTCTTTTTAAAAAATTCAAATAAATTGTTTCCAGAAAAAGAAAGACCAATATTAAAATCTTTTAACATTTCCTCATTTAATCCCCTGTTTTTTAAATAACTTCGAGCGGACAATCCCTTTTCCGTATTTAAGTTATTTTCAAAATACAAACAAGCCAAATTCATGATTTGGAACTCTTTTTCATATTTTGTAACGGGCTTATAAGAAGTCTCAATCGTCAAAGGCATACCAACTTTCGAGGCAACCTTTCCAATGGCTTCTACATAACCAATGTTTTCATATTCACTCACAAATTTAAAAACATTCCCTGCCATTCCACAAGAAAAACACTTAAACAATTGCCTTTCCTTGGAAACACTCATACTTGGGGAATGATCCTGATGAAAAGGACACACTCCAAAATAATTTTTCCCCTTCTGCGTTAGAGGAATATATTCTTTAATTATTTCAACAATATCAGCTTTAGCACGAATCTCATTTATGGTTTCTTGAGATATTCTTGCCATTTTATTCCTCCCTAACAATATATATTCCAGATAAAAACGTCATTTCCTTTTTTTTAAATCAAAAAAATTGTCAAAAACGACAATTTTTACAAAAAATTTACACTTTTTTACATTTATTTGCATAAAATATTCCCTTAGAATCACAGTGAAACCATATGCTATAAAGAATAGAAGCCAAGAAAATCACGATATAAATTGCTTCATCCACTCCCAATAAAGTAAACAAAAATGTAACGACACCAATACCTATTCCATATCCTATTTCTAATTTTCCACTGATAGGAGAAATCGCGTTATTTATAAATAACACAATTGCCCCAAAAAAGACGGAATTATTTAATAGAAGCGTCATAGATAAAGGGGTGTCCGTAACAAAAAAGTAAAAGCAAAAGCTTAACATATATGCCGCGATAATATAAATAGGTAATTCTTTTTTATAATAAAAGTTTGTAGTTAAATAGAAATATAGAAGACATAAAAGAAAAATATTCGTTGTTCCTAAACTTCCGACAGCCTTTCCAAAAAAAGTATCAATCGTCCCATATAGAAAAGGAGTACTCATTTCTACTTGATTGTATAAATTGAAAGATAACACATGTGTAAGCAACATCAAGACACATTTATAACCCGCTACGATAGACAAATGAAAATTTCTCTTTTTCTGCCAAAAAAGAAGCAAAAGAAACGCAAAAACTACGACAGTATAAAGGAGAATTGGGAATTCTGGTGGCACTAGTAGCCCTAACAAGACTCCTAAACTGATATCTTTCACGGAAAAGAAAATTTTTTTCTCTTTCAAAGAAGCAATCACTACAGAAAATAAACTACCAATCAAAGGATACATGAGATAGCGAAGTGCTTGAAACAAGGAAAGTTTTCCCATTCCCACATAAACAAGGCCATTTTTATAAAATCCATAAAAAGCGAAGAAAAGGAAGAATAGAAGAATACCTCTTTCAAAAAAACGTCTTTTTTTATCAAAATGTAAATAGGTATGATATTTCATAATTTTTCTCCTTGTAAATATTTTTCTAAAGTAATATAGCTAGGACAAATAAAAGTACACAAGCCACAATGAAGACAATCTTGCGGAATATATTTTCCTTTTGTAAGAACGCTTTTATAAGGATTACACTTCACAGGGCATACCTCATTACACCTTCCGCAATTTTCACACGGAAGTTCTTGCTTATCCATTTCCTTCATGAAATAGACTGCTCTTATCGTCTCATCCAAAACTACCCAATCCAACTTCGAAGGAATTCCATGCATTAAACCATTCACATACAAAACATATTCTAAAGTACTAAATTTAATACATTCCTCAACTACTTCTTTTAAACTCGTTCCAATTTTCACTTTTACTACTTGAGGATTTAAAATGGCATCCCCAGTAATCGTTACAAACAGAAAATCTTTCCGACGCCTTTTCACAATTTCATGATAAAAATCTAAAATCGTTTCCGTACTTAAAATAGGTTCCTTATCATTTAATTTTAAATACTTTCTCAAAACATATTCCTCCCCTAAAGGATATAAATCTGGTAATATAATCATTTCTATTTTAGGATAAGTATTTAATACATTTTGGAAAGCTTCAATACTTTCTCGATCATTTTCTGTTACATATAATTTTATATTTTCGATTTCTAATACCTCTGCAATCGCATCAATCATCATTAGTATTTCATCTTTATAATACTTGTGTAAAAACGGTTTATTCGCCATATAAGGCTCATTTTCAATTCCATTTAAATGAATGTTTTTTTGTCCTTTCAACACATTCCAATCATAACCATCATAATCCAGAATATTCTTCTTGAAATTATTGGAAAGAATCGTTGTTGTCCCTTCCACACCTTCATAACAATCATTTTCTTTATAATCATTCA
>CAYQKO010000047.1:0-9255 GCA_964418205.1 uncultured Muribaculaceae bacterium | reverse complement strand
AATCGAAGAAGGAAAGTCTCTTGGAATCGAAGAGCGAAATATGGAAATTGCCAAAAAAATGCTTGGAAAATATTCCACAGAAGAAATTCAAGATTTAACAGGTTTATCTATAGAAATTATAAAAGAATTAAAGGAACAATGATTTATTTATCAATGTTCCTTTTTTTGTTTATGTCTAACTTTTATAAAAAAAGATTTCCATGTACAAACCCTATTTGGGAAAACTCCTCTACATATTTTCCCTAAAATAAGCTTCCATGATATCACAATTCATCTTTCTGTTGTCTCTAGGATCTTTTCTAAATAATCTGAACTTAAAAAGCTATATCATTTTTAACAAAATCTCATTCATGACATACAATTTATCTTTTGAAATCATGAGATATCCATTTTTTAATTTTAAATCCCCATTTTTCAGTAAGGGTTTAATAGGGTAATTCTCTTCCATTTTCACTCCATATTTCTTTTCAAACTCTTTGATACAAATTCCTTCAATTTTTCGAAACCCTAACATCAATTCATTATCCATAATATCTCGTTTACTTAAAATTTCTTTTGCACTCTCATTTTTTCCTTTCAAATACTTTGTTAAATTTTTCGTATTCGTATAACGAATTTGTTCTAAATACCCACTAGCAGAGCAACCAAAACCATAATATTCCTCATTATTCCAATAAGTCAAATTATGAACTGATTCTTTTTTCAATTTTGAAAAATTACTAATTTCATAATGGATATATTTATTTTTTGTTAAGGTTTTTACAATGATATCATACATTTGTCTATCTAGTTCCTCTGGAATAGGTACTTGTTTTTTATTATTCAAAATGGTATGAGGTTCAATCATCAAACTATAGGTACTTATATGTTCTGGATTCAGCTCCAAAAATAGTTTTAAATCCTTTTTTAAATCTTTTAAAGTTTGGTTGGGTAAAGCATATATCAAATCTAAATTTATGTTATCAAAATCATACTTTCGCATCAACGTCATTTTTTCTTTTGCATCCTCAAAAGTGTGTTCTCTTCCTAATAACTTTAAATTATCTTGAAAAAAAGATTGAATTCCAATACTCAAACGATTTACACCATATTGTTTTAATAATTTTAATAAATCATCACAAATATCATTTAAATTACATTCAAAAGTAAATTCCATATCAGAAGAACATTTAAAAATCTTGGTTATGCCGAATAAAGTTTCAATTTCTTTTAAAGACAAGCAAGAAGGCGTTCCTCCACCAATATAAATACTTTTGATTTCATCTTCTAAATATCTATCCTCTATTTCTTCTTTCAATCTTTTTAAATAAAGCATACTCCATTTTGAATCATAGAATACCTTGCAAAAATCACAATAAGAACAAATGGTCTTACAAAATGGAATATGAATATACACAGATCTCATACCCTAGAATTCCTCTCTTTGTAATTTCAATTTCATTGATTCCTCTTGATAATCTTTTTTGCGTTTATAAAAATATGCTACACTTTTGTTATACTCATTCAATTCAACCATTTGTTCATGGTATAAAGAAGAACATTTTTTCATAACAGCAGAAAAAGAAATAGGAATATCCTGTTGTTTTAAACCATACTTTAAACGATAAGCACAAATAATATTGGCTTCTTCTTCTGTCAGTTTTTTATAACGGGTTCTTTCTTTCCATAGCTTTTGATATTTTAAATCAATCTCGATTAACTTTTGATAATAAGCTTTATAATGCTCTGGATGTCTTCGAGCTGCCATTAAATACAACTTAGCATTTTGCTCTCTTAAAGTAGCATCCTCTGGATGCTCAGAAATCCGAAAGTTCCATAGATAATTTAAAGTTTGAAGTTGCTTCTCAGTTAAATGGATACACAAAATAGAATACAAACTTTCGGAATCTTTTGCTCCCACCACGGAAGCAAATTGTTCCAAAGAAAGTTGGAATGCTAGTACCAATTGATAGTAAAAATCAATCTTTTTTCCAATATCAAACAATTTCGTATCTTCATAAGATTTTTCCTTCACAGGAATCTTTTTTCGTTCCTGTGCAGATTCCATACGAGAATGAAGTAAGTTTTTATAAGTTTCCTCATCTACATAAGTGTAAGCAATTTTCTTAGCTTCTTCACTTTCAAGCAAACGATTTAAAGGTCCAAAATTTCCTTTACCTTTTAAAATTAATTCAAGGTAGTCCTTATCTATCTTTCCTTGTACAAACGCGATGATAAAATCTCGGAAGTTTTTGTAACTATGAAACTTATTTAACAAATCCGAATGGGAAACTTTGGACAAATCATATCCTAACTCTTCTAATTTGAATAATCTTTTCATCCAATCCCCTGAAAGAATCTTTTGTTGTTTTTTTACTATAAGACGATACAAATCAGGATCATAATACAAATTACTAGGTCTATTTAAATAAGAAATTCTTTTTTTTACTTCTTCTTCCGTAAGTGAAGTAAGACAAGCAATTTCAATATACAAATAATCTTTTTTTGCAAGACTTACAATCGTATCTAAATCATCCTTATCAATCACAGAAAAACGGTTTAAACTTTTTTCCATTTGAATTCTTGCATAAAGGTCTGGATTAAAATTTTCATGTTTTGGATTCGTTAATATCGAAAGAGTATGACTAACAATATTGGCATCAATATTTAAGCAATTTGCAACTTCCATATACGACTTTCCTTCCATAGATAGTTTCATTATTTTTTTATCAAATTCATTTATCATTTTTTATCACTCCCACTTAAAATACTTAAGAATGCTTCCTGTGGAACCTCAACATTTCCCACCATCTTCATTCTCTTTTTTCCTTCTTTTTGTTTCTCTAATAATTTTCTTTTTCTTGAAATATCTCCACCATAACATTTTGCTAAAACATTCTTACGCATCGCACTGATATTTTCTCTAGCAATCACCTTAGAACCTACTTGAGCTTGTATTGGTATTTGAAACAACTGTCTTGGAATCACTTCCTTCAATTTTTCAACAATTTTCCGCCCCCTTTGATAAGCAAAATCTTTATGGACAATCAAAGAAAATGCATCAACCACTTCTCCATTTAACAAAATATTCATTTTCACTAAATTACTTTCTTTGTAACCACATAACTCATAATCCAAAGATGCATATCCTTTCGTATAACTTTTCAATTTATCAAAAAAATCATATACTACTTCCGATAAAGGTATTTCATAATGAATATTTACTCTTGTTTCATCCATATATTCTATGGTTTTATAAATACCTCTTTTCTCTTGACATAATTCCATAATGGTTCCAATATACTCACTTGGAACAATGATATTTGTATAAATAAATGGTTCTTCGATTGTTTTGATTTTTACCGGCTCAGGCATTTTATTTGGACTATCTACCTCAATTTGTTCCCCATTTGTCAAAGTAACATGATAAATAACACTAGGACTCGTAGCAATCACAGGGATATGAAACTCCCTTTCTAATCGCGTGGTAATAATATCCATATGTAAAAGTCCTAAAAATCCAACTCGAAAACCAAAACCTAACGCATCCGAAGTTTCTGGTTCCATTGTTAAAGCAGCATCATTCAGTTTTAATTTGTCAAAAGCTTCTTTCAAAGCTTCATAACGATTGGGTTCTACTGGAAAAATTCCTGAATAAACCATTGGCTTCATTGGCTGATATCCTTGAATTGGATTCTTTGATTTTCGGTTTAAAAGAGTAATGGTATCCCCCACTTGAACCGTAGATATATCTTTAATGGATGCACAGAAATAACCAACCTCACCACATTTCAATTCTTTTAAATGAACTTCTTTTGGATTATGAACTCCCAATTCCGTTACTTCATAAGAGGATGCACTTGCCATCAAATAAATTTGATCCTTTAACTTTAATGTGCCATCTTCTACTTTAATTAACCCAACAACACCTTTATAGGGATCAAAATAAGAATCAAAAATCAAAGCTCTTAAAGGTTTTTCGTTTTGAATTTTTGGAGCTGGAACTCTTTCTATAACAGCTTCCACTAACTCTTTCACACCTTCGCCAGTTTTTCCAGAGCAAAGAAGAATTTCCTCCTCTTTAAAACCTAAAACATTCTTAAGTTCTTCTTTCACCTTGGGAATATTCGCATTCGGTAAATCAATTTTATTGATAACTGGAATAATTTTTAAATCTGCATTCATAGCCAAATATAAATTTGCTAAAGTCTGAGCTTCTATCCCTTGTGCAGCATCTACCACTAAAATGGCTCCTTCACAGGCTGCTAAACTACGACTTACCTCATAAGAAAAGTCGACATGACCTGGTGTATCAATCAAATTCAAATGATATTCTTCCCCGAAATACTTATAACTTAAAGAAACGGCATTCAGCTTAATTGTAATACCTCTTTCTCTTTCTAAGTCCATACTATCTAACAGTTGATTTACCATTTCTCTTTCATTTACTGCCCCAGTAATTTCTAAAATACGATCTGCTAAGGTGCTTTTCCCATGATCAATATGTGCGATGATAGAAAAATTACGAATGTTTTCTTGCTTGGTTTCCATGTCTTTCACCAAGTCTTATTATACAAAAGAAAAAATGGGAAGTAAACAATTTTTGCACCTTGAAAGATACCCAGTCTAAGTAAATAACATTTTCAATATATTGACCATTTCATTTATCCCTTTCGACATAAATGTCTCCACGGTATTCGAAAATGCCACCCCAGCTTTTGTTGTGGTATTCGCGTAATCTTGATGTATTTCCGTTACATAATCGGTAATATCAACATCCTTACCATTACGCACATCTTCTTCAAATTGTTTCATCGCTTCCTCAGTAATCGTTGTCTTCT
This sequence comes from uncultured Muribaculaceae bacterium, assembly GCA_964418205.1. GTDB lineage: Bacteria > Bacillota_I > Bacilli_A > RF39 > UBA660 > Ventrenecus. The sequence goes on along the minus strand of CAYQKO010000047.1, from coordinate 4,435 downwards.
CACTTACCTTAGCTTCATAATAACCTGCCTCAATAGCTATTGTTAAAGATAAATACAATACAAACAAAACACCTAATAATTTAAAGAACCAAGAACCCTTCTTTTTTTCTTCCATCTTTAATCACCAATAATTTCTTTTAAAACCGTTACTAAAACAGAAATGGTATTATTTACTTCACTTATCTTATTATATTGTCCTCCCAATTCAAAAAGAAGTGTTTTAGAAGAAAAATCTTGATTATAGATTCCATTCACTCCTGCCCCACCTTTCGTAAGAATACCTCTAGAAATATTAGGAACATACGAATTTAATCTATCACTCATTTTTGTTGCCAATTCTAAATTTGCCCCGTAGCCATCATAATCCGTTCCAATGACAAACAAAACTTTCGCATACGTTTTATTCTGATATGTTACAATCGAATCGTCATAAGAAATGGCATCTCTATGAATATCAAAAAAATACTCTAAAGTAGGATACTTTTGTTTCGCATCAATCATTAATAATTTACTCGCAGCATAAGAAGAAGCATAATTCCATCCATTGATTCGTAAAACTTCAGAGATTTGATTGGTTTCCACAATAGTATGAAAAGACACTTTATTTAACTCTTCTCGCAAGCGGTAGGAAGCAAGCATGACTGTTGGTACAATATCATGTTCTGATAAAACATCACCCACATATTCTTCCCCTTGATGCGTGTTATAAATATATATAATGGGATTATTTACTGTATTTAAAGTGGGATTCGGATCCGGAGTATATTCTTGCAAAGACGCTTCCCCATCATAAACCTCAAGAGAATCGAAAGTATTGCCAATGGTATAATCTAACAAATAGTCCAAAACACTCGTATTTTGAGAGACAGTTTCCGTTTGAAACATACTACGAAGCAAAAAATTCAAAAAATCTTCTTGACGAAACAAATAAGAAAAAAAAGATAAAAAGAAAGCAAAACTACACGTTACTAAAGTCAAGAAAAAGAAAATTTTTATTCTTTTTCTACTTTTTTTTGCTTTAAATCTTTTCGCCATAAGCATCACCTATCAGCATTATACAAAATGCCTAGTAAAAATTATGTCGTTTTAAGAAAAAAGAAAAAATTCACACCAAGTGAATTAAGAGAATAAAGTCTTATTCATAGCTCTTGAAACAACAGAAGAAACAATTTCAATATCTTGTTTTATATTCACGTGAGTCATATAGGTTTTATGCCATGAAAGTAAACATGGAAATCCAATAGACAAAACTGGAATATGAAATGTCTTATAATCAATCGTTTTATTACTTCGAAGTTGGTCAGCAAAGATAATGCCACAATCATTTATCTCAATAGAATGATTCAATAAAGTTGCATTCGAGGTCACAAAACTATCGATTAGCACGATAAAATCTGGTTTCAAATGATGAACAACCATTTCAATCAATTTCAACGAAGAAATGCCTGTCTTATGCGTAGTTTCTGGTGTAAACAAAGCCACCTTGGGAATCGTTAAAAAATCATTATATTGATTTGTGGCAATTAACTTCTCTAATACTTTCGGGCCAAAAGAATCTCCTATCACACTAGAATTTCCTAACCCAATCACCAGAATAGTCCCACCTTTATGATACTTTTTCAAAAACGTTTGAAACGTTTTCGAAAAAACCCGTTCTAAAGTTTTTTCCTTTTGATATAACACCGTATCATCGAATGTCAACGTAAAATAATCCCCATGAGGATAATGATAATTTTTATAATCTTCTTCTTTTACAAAAAAATGTTGAATCAAAACATCTTGTTCTTTTTTCACCCGAATAAGTCGTTCTTTAGAAAGACCCGAACTTGCATCTAAAATGAAATTATGTTTCATAACACTTCACCATTTCTAGTATGAAATATTTTAACAAATTTATGCCTATTTTATCAAAAACTCTCCTGAATATTTTTGATAAAAATCCTGTTTCATTTGCCTTATAAAGTGTCTATTATAAAATATAGGATTATGATTTTGAATTACAATTCTTTCCACTCCATAATCTTCAATAATACGGAAAATTTTTGCTTGGAAACTTATATATTCATCATGATCTAAACAATCCATAATATCAATATATAATGTTTCATTTTGATAATATAAATCCATTCTATTCACCCGTAAATAATGTATCAAAATTTACAAGTTTTTCCTAGCGTTTCGACAAAAGATGTCAAATTAAAAAGACTACTAAAAATAGCCTTTAAAACTTACTTTTTACAACCTTACTCACAAATCCCATATCAGCACATTTTCCAATTCTTTCTGTTAAAATCTTCATAATACGCCCCATATCTTTTATACTTTCCGGTTTTTCTTCTTCAAATACTTTATCTATTTCTTCCATTACTTTTTCTTCACTTAACTCTTCTGGTAAATAATTCTTTAAAATAGCAATTTCTTTTTCTAAAGAACTTACTTCATCCATCTTATTATATTTTTGAAATTCACTTATAGAATCTTTTCTTTGTTTCACATTACGCTTTACTACCGTAATTACTTCATCATCGGATAACTCTTTCTTTAAAGAAATTCCTTCTAACTGTAAAGCACTTTTTAACATTCTCAATACCGATAACTTAAACTTATCCCCGCTTTTCATTGCTTCTTTTAAATCACTTGCGATTCGTTCATTTAAATTCATATTTTTCCTCTTTTCTACCTTTATTTTACTCTAAAACAAAAAAGAATACAACCACCTGTCTCTACCCGTTAGTTAAGAGAAAAAGTATATGGATTTGTCATCGTACCATCCCCAGATACTTTTACAGAAGACTTTATATTGATGACGGGCCTTACAGCATACACAGTAGTTGTAAAAGGAGGGTCAATGAAATCGGCACCTTCTCCATAAATAGCAGACATACAGACGTACCAGCGGCTGTAATCAAAAGGAATATACCCTCCAATGGGTGTCATTGCATAAAAAGTATATCCAATACGTAAATAACAGCTTGTGCACGATTTCGTCGTATTTTGCCACCCATTAAAAAAACCACCAGAATAACCTGCAAACATGGCTTCATCTATGGTAATTAGACCAATTGGATAAATTAAAGCTTTGTTCCCTTTACTAGAAGAACCAACCGTATAGTAATCCAAACTATCATTACAACTTAAACTAGGAGCACTCATTTCTATCCTCCTATAACTGGAATAATATGTTACAGCTGTCCCCGTTCCGGTTCCTTCATTTGAACTTAATGTGCTTCTATCTCCACAGAAACCAGATTCTGTATCGAAATAGCTTGCATAACTTAATAACTTTTCTTTATAAAAAGTGTCAACAGCCGTTTTAATCGAAGAAGAGGTCTCTGTACCATGTACCTCTCCACTTGTAAACATATAACCAGCATACATGTTATCAGAAGAATAGTCATTAAAATTACTTTTTGCATAATATCGATCTTCTGATATCTCTCCATTTGCATGTGCTACTGTTCCATCATAAATCATTCGGATGCTTCCATTTCCATTAATACGAATCACCCGCCAATAGAATCCCGCGAAAGAAACATAGTTATTTTCTACACTTCCTCGGTAATAGTAACTGGTTCCATCATCATCGGTTGTTTCATAAATCCCTGCTTCATGGGACTCACAAGTATCGTCCGAACAACTGGATAAACTATAATCTGGTGTATTTTGATTCACTTCCATATTTCCTAATACAGTGGATACTGTTTTTGTATTCTTTACAAAATATAAAGTACATTTGGTTCTAGTTATATTCGAAGGCGAATAACCACGGTAATTTGCTATTGCATTCCAACCTGCTTCATCCCATGTTATTGTAACTCCATTATTACAGCTACTCTTTTCGGTATCTAGTGTATATCCACTATTTTGAGTTGGCATAGATGTAGAAATCACTCCATCTACATAATAAGCAAAGTATAAATCACCTGGATCTTCTACTGTTCCATTGATTAAGTTGAAATCTTGATTCTCTTCATACCAAGCATAACTTGTATAAAGAAACACTCCAGCTATTAAAAAAATGCAGCAAATGGTAAATAGGATAATTCCTATTTTCTTTTTATCACGTTCTCTATACTTTTCTAATTTCATAAAAAATCACCATAGACTTTCTATGATGATTTTATCATAGGTACCCCCCCCCCCGTGTCAATTTACAATTTCTTGACACACAAATTAATTTACAGATTTTTCTTATTTTTTTCTTCATTTCCTTTGCTTATCTATTATTCTAGAAAAAAGATTGCTTGTAGTGTCCACTATAAGTAATCTTTTTTCATATAGAAATGTTACTTCTTAATTCGTTCATTGATTTCTTCAAAGCTTAGATGAGTATATTTCTGAATTTTGTCTATCGGTTCTCCCGCTTCATACATTTCTTTTGCAATTTCCATATTTCGCTCTTCCATTCCAAGAGACTTTCCTTCTTCGATTCCAA
>CAYQKO010000046.1:0-9317 GCA_964418205.1 uncultured Muribaculaceae bacterium | reverse complement strand
CAGTGGTTCTTGGATAAGTAGTACCAGTACAAGTTATACATTCACAGGAGTTTCCAATGGGACTCATACCGTATATCTAAAAATAACCGATAAAGCAGGAAATACAAGTAGTACAGTTTCTACCACTGCGACAGTGAAAACCGAAATAGAATATACTTATTCTTTTACAAATGTAAGACGTGGATATCATGGAGGTACTTATTTTGTTGCTCTAGGAGTTACGAATCATTCGAGAGGTGTAAGTTTGTATACTTTTAACGGACACATATATGGGCTTTATACCGATTGTCAAGTATGGAAAAAAGACAATAATGGTTATTGTACCCCAAGTGGAAGTTGGTACGGCACGACGAATCAGAATATTGCTTTCTTTGCAAAAGATGCAGATTCTAGTATTTCCCTAAAAGGTCTTGTTTTTGAAACAGATAATTATTACCGTTCTGGCGTGGATTCTTCTTGGCATTCTGTGACGATTTACAAACCAACCTTTTACTACAAATATCCTACCAATTCTACGGTTCGTAATGATCCAGCCTCTTTATATCAAACGATTCAGGCTGCAGGGTCTCTTACATTTTCCTACATGTTTACAGAAAGTGATTGCTATTGGGACGATAGGAATCCAGATAGTGATACACCTGTTTACTGTAATGTAACTCTTACTGTGAAATTAAAATTCAATGATATAAAAATGCAACTCTTGTCGGAAGCGAAATTATCAAGTTATCCAAATGCTACTGGGTATTTAACTTCTTCTTCGGATTTGAGCAGCGAAAAACCTACAACCGTGTACTTTGCTGTTGGATCCACATGGGAAGATTACGATGATGATGCGGCTAAGGTGACTTGGGGTATAAAATCTCAAAATATAAGTAGCTGGTTTAATTAGAGGCTAGTAATCAATTTACTAGCTTTTTTTGTGTTTTCTTGATATAATCAATTCAGAATAGAGGGAATGATTATGTTTGGAAAAATTATATATATCAGTGAATCCATTGCACATTTAGAAAATACTTTAAAAAACAATGAATCCATGGATTTCATGAATGTACATGTTATTTTTGAAGCACCAAATCAACGTATTTTAGGAGAAATTGCTGAAATTAATCCGGATATTATTAAAATTCGTTTTTTAGGAGAGTATATTGAGAATCATTATGTAAATGGTGTCATTCGTAAACCATTATTATCCAGTACGGTTCGTATTATTAATGGGGAAGAGTTGCTAGAACTTATTGGAACCAAAGGAAATGATGCCTTTGAACTTGGGAAAAGTGCGATTTATAAAAACTATACCGTTTTTCCAAAAATTAATGCTTTTTTCTCAAACCACTTTTTTATTTGTGGAAACTCTGGAGCAGGTAAAACCCATGGGATTGCAAGAATTATTCAAAACTTATTTATGAATCCAGATGTTTTTAATGGAAATGCTAGTTTGTTTTTATTTGATGCTTATGGAGAATACAAAAATGCTTTAAAAGGAATTAGTAATTATAATCCAGCATATCAATATAAATTTGTTACTTCCAATGTAACTGATCCAGATGATGTTCCACTCGAAATACCTGTCAGTCTCTTAAAATTAGATGATATGGCTTTATTGTTACAAGCAAGTAGTCATAGTCAATTACCAATCATCGAAAGAACGGTTCGATTGGCAAAAATATTTAGTCAAAACAATGAAGAAAGTGAACGTTATAAAAATCACTTAATTGCAAAAGCATTGCTAGCTATCTTATTCAGTAACCAAACAACTGCACATAAAAAAAATGAAATCTTCACTATTATCGAAGTATGTCATACACCAGATTTTAATTTTGATTCTAGAATTGCGGGTCTTGGTTATTCCAGAAGTTTTTCTGAATGTTTTGAAATTGATTCCAACGGTAATTTTGGAGAATCGGTATTAATTACTGAATATATTTTAAAACATGTAGATGACGCTTTAGAAGAAATGAAAGAACCAGAAATTTATTCTTATTCCATGCTAGAATTTTCCAAAGCTTTAGAGTTTACTTTAATTAGTGAAGGATTCCAAAATAATAGTAAAGTCTATGATGATGCAATTATGATAAAGGTTCGTTTATCAAGTATTTTAAATACGAAAATTGGGAATTATTTTACGAATCCGGGTTATGTTACTGCCGAAGATTTCGTACGTTCTTTGGTTACGAAAAATGGTAAAAAAGCTCAAATCATTAATATCAATCTAGAAGATGTAGATGATGTATATGCCAAAGTCATTGTTAAGATTATTTCTAGAATTCTATTTGATTATTGTAAAACTTTGAAAGAAAGAGCGAGTATGCCAATGCATTTAATCTTAGAAGAAGCACACCGTTATATTCAAAATGATAATGATACATTCCTCCTAGGATATAATATTTTTGATCGAATTGCGAAAGAGGGACGTAAATATGGAGCTATATTAGGTGTTATTTCTCAAAGACCAGTGGAAATAAGTGATACTGTAATTGCCCAAATATCCAATTTCTTAATTTTTAAAATGACACACCCAAAAGACTTAAAATATATTGAAGAAATGTTGCCAAATATCTCTAGTGATGTGATTGAAAAGCAAAAAACATTGCAACCTGGTACTTGTGTTGCCTTTGGTGGAGCCTTTAAAATTCCAATGATTGTTAAAATGAATATGCCTGATCCACCTCCTTATTCTTCTAACTGCAATGTTTCAAAATGCTGGGTAACGAACGCGAATGGTAATTCTGTTATACCCGTAGAAACAATAACAGAAAATACGATTCCAGAGAGTAATGAGCCGAAAGAAGAAAGTACATCAACTTTCTTTCAAGGTTAGATTTTATAAAATGTCAATTTATGTCAAATAGATTGAATAGAAAGTGAAAATATGATAATATTGAATTACCAAGTGTAGGATAGTTACATAAAACCGACTATGGTGATATAAGGGAATCAGAACTCTATATGGTGTAGAAGACTAATCCATTAAGTGAATTAGAATCCTAAAATATAGATGAGATGCCCACCTGCGAGTGAGCGGGATTTTATCACACTGCCTGCATTTGGTTTTTTAATGTTTTAAAAGAGGGTGAATACATGTATGATAGAACAATGAAATTATTAGGGAAAGATGTTTTAGAAACGATTAAAAGTACGAAAATTTTGTTAATTGGACTCGGTGGAGTAGGGGGTTATGTTTTTGAATCTTTAGTTCGAACTGGATTTCAAGAAATAACTGTAATTGATCAAGATTGTTTTGATGAAACAAACCTAAATCGTCAAATACTTGCTTTGCAAACAACTTTAGGTTTAGACAAGGTTGAAGTAGCTTTATCAAGAGCTCTTCTCATAAATCCGAATGTGAATATTAAGACATGGAAAAAGACTCTTAGAAAAGAGGATATAAAGGATGATTTTTTCGATGGGTTTGATTTTATAATTGATGCTTGTGACAGTGTCCCAGTAAAAATTGCATTCATAAATTTAGCAGCAAAAACAAATAAGAAATTGATTTCCTGTATGGGCACAGCAAATCGTACTCATCCGGAATTATTAATGATGATTCCACTTAAAAAAACGAGTGGAGATCCTCTTGCAAAAAAAATTCGTACCGAACTTAAAAATAATCCGAAAGCCCTAAAAACTATGACAGTGTGCAGTAAGGAAATTCCGAAAAAGCAAAGAGAATTAGGTACCATCTGTTCCGTTCCTATGGCTGCGGGAGCTCTTTTAACAAGCTACATCATAAATGAACGAAAAAAAGAAGTTAGTTTTTAAACACAACTTCTTCTAATAATTTTGGATTCATACCTTCCATCACGATTTGATATATCGTATAAAATATAGGAGCATGCACATTGCTTTTTTTTAAAAGTTGAAATAATGAGAAAAGTGTTTCATAGCCCTCCACAGTATTTTCTTTCAAATAAATTTCGGTGTTCTCACCAGAAGCAAGTAAGGTACCATAGTTCCGATTTCTAGATTCTTTCATCGTACCAGTGAGAAAAAAATCACCAACAATATCCACTGGAATAGAATGAAAATCGATTGTCAATTTTTCTATAGGAACTACCTCGTCTATTATGCTCAAACACTCCTCCAATGAATAGCTTAAATAAGAAAATAATGTACTTTGACTTTCATAATAAGAATCAATAATTCCAGCACCAATTGCATAAACATTTTTTAACGCACTTGCGAATTCCAAAGACTGTATATTTCCATGAAAATTGAGCTTCGCAACGGATTGAAAAATCTTTTGGATCATGTTTTTCATTTTTCTTTTGGAAATGGCAAAAGTAATCGATATAGGTTTGTGTTCTAATATATCCGAAGCGAAATTAGGTCCAGCAAAATAGCCTAAATCTTTTACAGATAAGTATTTACGAAAATAAATCGAATAGAAATATGGAGATTCCCGTAACAATCCTTTTGTTCCAATCAACACAGTTTTATTTTCAAAAATTTTTTTTGGTAAGGAATCTATTGTATCTTTCATAAAAGAACTAGCGATCAAAAGGAAGATGATATCATTTTCTTCTATCACCTTACCTATATCATAAGACAATGTAATTTTTCCTTGAAAAGATTTATCCAAGGTGAAATCAGAATCATGTGACCACATCGTTAGTTTATTTTCCTTATTATTTAAAAGTAGGGTAGCGATTGCAAAACTATAAGTTCCACTACCAATCAAAGCTATATTCATTTATTCTTCTCCTTTCATCTCATGCCACAACTTATTTAAATTATTTTCATACTTATTCTTTTTTGCTTGATAATATCTTTTTCCTTTCAAATTTTTAGGTAAATATTCTTGTTTCACATAACTATTCTTATAATTATGTGGATATAAGTAAGTGGTACTATGAGTTTTAATATGATCCGGAACATTTCCAGTACTTCCTTTCCGAATATCGTTTAACGCTTCATCTAAAGCAAGATGTGCAGAATTTGACTTAGGAGATAATGCCATCTCTGTCACGATTGTTCCTAAAGGAATTCTTGCTTCAGGAAGCCCTACTAATTCAGAAGCCGAAATTGCAGCCATAACCTTAGGCCCAATCGAGGGATTCGCAAGTCCAATATCTTCATAAGCAATCACACTCATACGTCTATAAATACTATCCAAATCTCCAGCTTCTATTAATCTTGCTAAATAGTGCAAAGAAGCATCCACATCACTCCCACGAATAGACTTTTGAAAAGCGCTTAGTACATCATAATGTCCATCTTCATTTTTATCATGAAAGAAAACAGGTTTTGATTGAATATTTTGAAGAATTTCCATAGTAATTTTATGATCCGATGTAGCATAATATGCCGTTTCTAGTAGATTCATCGCACTTCTTACGTCTCCACTAGCGCTTCTTGCAATAAATTCCAAACAAGTATCATCTACTTCACAATTTTCCAGTTTTTTTGTTGCTCGTTTTAAGCCTTTCAAAATATCGGGAATTTCTAAATCATGCAATTCAAAAATTTGAACGCGACTTCGAATCGCAGGATTTATTTTATGATAAGGGTTTGATGTGGTAAGACCAATTAACGTAATTAAACCAGATTCTATATGAGGCAAAAGCAAATCTTGTTTATCCTTGTTCATACGATGAATTTCATCAATAATTAAAATCATATCTCCATACATTTTCGCTTCTTCTATTGCTATATCAAAATCCGTTTTATTATTTATCGTGGCATTTAAAAATTTATATGGCATCTTTAAATCATTGACAATGGCATTTGCAATCGAAGTTTTACCAGTTCCAGGTCGTCCATAAAGAATCATAGAGCATAAATGCTTATTTTTAATAAGATTAGAAATTACTTTATTTTCTCCAACTAAATGTTCTTGACCAATCACTTCTGAAAGTGTAGTAGGCCGCATCTGATTTGCTAATATTTCCATTTATCTTCACCGCATTCATTATATCAAACAAACTATCGTTTGACAAATGAAAGAAAAGACTCTATACTTAAAGTGTGATATAGAATGAAAAGAAAGACGACTATTGAGTGTTTACCTCCTCCAATGGAAGAATACATAAATACTTTAAGATATGAACGACATTTAAGCCAAAATACAATTGAATCTTATGAAAATAATTTATTTACCTTTTGGCAATATATGTCACAAAAACATTCTCCTAAAAAAAGAGATCCTTACACATACACGGAGACGGACATTCTCCATTTTCTTGAAAACTTAGATGTTTCTTCCACAACAAAAGCTCACTTTTTAACCGTAATTCAAAGGTTTTATAAATTTGGATTGGAAAACGGGAAAATATCCTTGAATCCATGTGATAAAATACATATGCCAAAGCAAACTCAACATTTACCAAAATATTTGACCTATGAAGAAGTTAGTAGGTTATTAGATTTTCCCCTAAAAACACCTTATGACTATCGAACCAAAGCCATGCTAGAACTTCTATATGCTACAGGTATGCGTATTTCTGAATTACTATCCTTAAAATTATATAACATTGATTTTACAAACGATTATATCAAAGTAGAAGGGAAGGGGAAGAAAGAGAGAATCATTCCCATCACTTCTATCGCAAAAGGGGCTTTAGAAGTTTACTTAAATGACTATCGATGTCAATTAGTAAAAAAAGGAAAAGATTACGATGAATTGTTTCTAAATAATCGTGGTACTCCAATGACACGTCAAGGAATGTACAAACTATTAAAACAACTCTGTCAAACTTTAGATATCCAAAAAGACGTTTCACCACATGTCTTAAGACATTCCTTTGCAACGCATCTTTTAAACAACGGAGCTGACTTAAGGGTGATTCAAGAGCTTTTAGGGCATAGTAGCATTTCTACAACGCAAATATATACCCATGTTTCTTCAGATCAAAAAAAAGAAGAATACGAAAATTGTCATCCACGAAGCAAAAAGGAATGAATCCCATCATCATTCCTTTTCCTTTAATTACAATTTCTATTGTTTTCTTCTTTTCTAGAATCACGTTTTTGATTTTGATTTTTCTTTTCATTACGTTGTTGATTTCTAGAATCACGTTTTTGATTTTGATTTTTTTTCATATCCATTTTACCTCCCACTAGTATTATGGAAAGTTTTAAAAAAAGAATACATCTTTTTCATTGCCAATCCTTGGTATTTTAGTTAAAATATATTTAGTGAGATGATTTCAATGAATTCCTATTTTTTAATTGCAAAACCAAAAGGACAAAAACAAGCTTACATTCTATATCATTCAGCAAAATTCGGAGGTTCTAAACTATGGGAAATAGATCAATTCACCCTAACAAAAACAAAGAAACAATTAGATGATTATGCAAGGCGTCTATATCCAGAGATATCTGAAAATATAGATATAGAAATTTATATATTGCAAGTAAGCAAAGATAATGATATATATCATTTTAAAATCCTCTCATGTATACACAATATAAACACAGAAAATACCCAACAAAAAGAAACATTAGAATGGTTGTTAGATATATTTCATAGTAAAAGAGAAATGAAATCTCTTCCAGCGAGTCAAACATATGAAAAATATATGACAAGAATGCTCAATCATATTAAATTAAATCGTTCTAGAACAATGCAAATGATAAGCACAAGCAGTATTGTTTCTGCATATTTGAAAGAACAATTTACAGAGTACTTAGATATAACGAGGAAAAATTTTTATACGGTAGAGAAAAACATCCGAAAGGCTTGTTTGGATTATAAAACATTAAGAGGGTTGTCCATTCAATACTTTAATACTGCAGATAATTTTCCTTGTGTTTCAACTGTTCAAAATAAACAAGATGCTTTCCATGCGAAATATCCTATTGAAGTTTACGGGTATATTGGCACGTACAGTTTAACGTTGAGTGGAGCCAATGCGGGTTATTATTTCAGCCCAAACAATAAGTTTTCCGAAGAAAGTATAGACTACTTAGAGCAAACCATTTTGGCTAAGCCCTTTCTTAACGATGAAATGGATGAAATATATCATAAATATGGGATTGAGGGTGTATTAAACTGCTTTGATATGAATGACATATTTTCTCTTAAGGATTATGAACTCGTAAAACTAAAGAAAATGGATATCATAACATATGTAAAAAGAAACGGATTTTCCATTCTAGAAGATTCACCAAAGAAACATATATAAACTTAAAAGACATAGAATGTAGTAGGTGATAATATGTCTTTTTTTATGCCAATTTTAATATCTAGTATGGCTGGATTGTCTACCATATTGGGGGCTAGTGTAATCTTTTTTAAATGGAATCGTGAAAATATTAACAAATTTATCACTTTTTGCTTAAGTTTTTCTCTAGTTATTATGATAGGAATTTCCATTACGGAACTGATATGCGAAGCTAGTTTTACCATTCTAACGCACTTTAAATTCATAAAAGGAATCATTCTTTCTTTCACTGTTTTCCTAATAGGTATTTTTTCTATTCAATTTATAAATTCTAAAATAGAAAAAGAAAGTTCAAATAATCATGACTTATATCGTCTAGGAATTTTAAGTATGATGGCCTTAATGTTACATAATTTACCAGAAGGAATCGTAACATTTTTAAGCAGTTATCAAAATTTAGCATTAGGTATTAAGATAAGTATTGCAATTATGCTTCACAATATACCAGAAGGAATAAGCATAGCCGTTCCAATATATTATGCGACTGGTTCAAGACAAAAAGCAGTAAAAATGACGTTTCTTTCAGGTTTAGCCGAACCATTAGGAGCTTTACTAGCTTTCCTATTTTTAAGAAATTTTATTTCAGATACCATGATAGCAGTTATATTACTTTTTGTAGCAGGTATTATGATAACACTTGCAATTGAAGAATTACTTCCAAAAGCATTAGAATATCATGAAAACAAATATATTTTATTAGGTTTCTTAGCTGGAATTATTCTCTTATTAATGAATCATTTTGTGTTTTAAAAAGAGTAGGGAAGATAGAAAGTAAAAATATCTATTATACATTATTAATCAAAAGAGTAGGGAAAGATGATGATATACTTAATTGTATTTTAAAAGGTATACAATTACAAATAATATCATTACTACTATTAATAAAAGAATATCGAATTCTTTTCGATAATGTTCTTGCATCATTCTTTTCATTTCTTTTAAGTTTTCGTTCATTTCTTTTAATTCATTCTTTTCATTCATGTGAATATTTCCTTTCTTGCAATATTTTTATTATTAATAAGATTATCTCATTTGGAGTCATTTTTTTCAATCTAAATATTATCTTAATAAGCAAATAAGTATGTGCGATTCTTTTGACGGTTTACATAATACTAGCAATATGCGATAAAGGCGGTGATTTTTAATGCTATTTTT
>CAYQKO010000045.1:0-9485 GCA_964418205.1 uncultured Muribaculaceae bacterium | reverse complement strand
CTTTTTCTTTACTGATATTATGATTTATGTAGTCGTTGATTGTTGTTATTATTTCTACTGATTTATCGATTGAATTCGTGTAGAGTTCATAGAAGGATAATGTAGAAGGTGTTTTGTTCCAAGGGTTATACCAAGTTTCGTGGGTTTCATTTGTATATTCGTCTATGATTTTGGTGACATGAAAGCTTAAGTATTGATATTTTCGGTTACTTAAAGGAAGTAGGGTGTCTTTTATTTTATAAAGTGCTTTTTTTATTCCTGTTGTGTCTGTTACAAAATATTTGAGTAAAAAATTTCCGGTGATGATACTTTGATTATATATTTTACCCATATTTGCTATTTGAAAGGTTTTTAAAAAGGCATATTCTATTGTTTGGATGAATTTTTTTGAAAAGGTTACTTTAGGTAGTAGTTGATCTGCTAATCTTTCTTTTGCTAAGTTTTTGTTTTTTTTGATTTTTAACATGTATGCATCCATGGATACTTCTAATTTTTCATGTAATCCACGATATTTTTTATCTAAATTTGGATCACCAGTGAAGTAAAAGACGTAAGGATGGCAATTATAGTCTAAAACATAGTGATTTATACTACCATACAAGTAAGCTAAAACTTCAGGGTTATTTTCAAGGTGATTTTCTGTGATAAAGTCTAAAATGTTTTCAAAGTAGGCGTCTGTATCATGTTTTTGTGCATACAATCCTAAATTTCTAATCTTTTTTCCTTGCCATGGCGTTAAAAATTTATAGTAGAAAAGATTGTCAAAGCTTTGTGCAAAGATTTGATATGTGGTATAGTTTGGTTTTATTTTTTCTCTTATGATGCTAGGTAGTTTATGGTAAACGTCTTCTGCGAATAAATGATGTGTTACAATGGATGGCATGTGCATCTCTCCTTATCTTTTTCTATTATATCAGCGGAATTGTTTTTTCACAAATGTTTCACAAAACTATAACAATCTTTCCATGAAAACTTTTTACAATAACCATGTACTTTGTGATATAATGTTTGAAGAGTATGGGGTGACGTGATGCAGAAGACTTTTAAGACTCTTGATGAACAGCTTCACATTATGCAAAGTAAGGGACTTATTATAACGGACTCTGAGGAAGCAAGGAATATCTTACTTCGAGAAAATTATTTCTTTTTGAATGGATATCGGTTGCTTTTTATGGAAAGCTCAAGTAATAGGAAGTTTATTTCAGGTTCAACGTTTGAAGAGTTGTATGCAATGTTTCAGTTTGATAGGCACTTGCGAAATATCCTTTTTAAAAATTTACTGATTATTGAAAATAATATAAAGAGTATTACAGCATATAATTTATCAAAGCATTATGGTATTCGAGAAGATGAGTATTTAAATCCTAAAAATTTTACGAGCGATAGGAAGCGAAAGAAGCAAGTGGATGATTTGATTCGTAAAATGAAAAGGCAAATACGTGTGAATGGTGGTCAGCACCAAGCAACTATGCATTATATTAATAACTATGGTTATATTCCTTTATGGATTGTTGTAAAAATTTTATCTTTTGGTATTGTTAGTGAATTGTTTCAAATATTAAAGCCGGAAAATCAAGAAGAAATTGCGCATGATTTTGAGGTTAGTGTTGAACAACTTGCGGTTTATTTACCTATTTTGGCTAATTTTCGTAATTTGTGTGCTCATGAGGATATTCTGTATGATCATCGTGCTCAAAGGGATATTGAGGATACAAGATACCATAGATTACTAAATATTCCAAAAATGAATGGGGAATATGTGTATGGGAAAAATGATTTATTTGCCATTATTATTATATTGAAGCAAATGTTACGTAAGGATGATTTTTTCTTATTGATGAGTGAACTTGAATTTGAAATTCAAATATTATCCGATCATTTGAAGACGATTTCCATTGAGAAAGTTTTGGATCGAATGGGATTTCCATTGAATTATGAAGAGATAGTAAAGTTATGAAAGGAGATAGATTATGAAAGATGATGAGATTATTGTGAAAGCGAAAACGAATGAAAGTAAGAGTATTGGTAAGTATCTTATTTTAAGTGTTGTTATGTTCTTTGTTGGTGCAGGAGGATTATATTTACTAATGTATTTTTATCCTGAGCCTTTTGTGAAAACGATTAGTGAGGAGATTGTGAACAAGAATGTAACTGTTACGGATACTGGTATTGCAGATGCTGTAGAAAAAGTTTATGATGCAGTTGTTGTGGTAAAAACTTATAAAAGTAAAACTTTATATGCTACAGGAACAGGTTTTGTATATAAGAAAGATGGAGATAAAGCTTATATTTTAACGAACAATCACGTGATTGAAAGCGGAGATGCTATTTATGTTGAGTTTACGGATGGTTCGGTAGTTGAAACTACAGTGGAAGGTAAAGATTCGTATTCCGATATAGCAGTTCTTTCTTTAAGTTCTGATTCTGTGATTACGATTGCAGATATGGGTAGTAGTGAAGAGGCCCGCGTGGGGGACACAGTGTTTACCGTGGGGGCTCCTATTGATTCTAGTTTGTATTCCGGCACTGTAACGCGTGGAATATTGTCTGGTAAGAATAGATTGGTTAGTGTTTCTGCTTCTAGTTCTTCTACCGCTAGTATGATGATGAGTGTATTACAAACAGATGCTGCTATAAATTCTGGAAATTCTGGAGGGCCTCTTGTAAATGCGAATGGAGAGGTAATCGGTATTACTTCGTCAAAACTATCTTCAAGTGGAAGTACTTCGGCTAGTATTGAAGGAATGGGCTTTGCAATACCTATTGAAACTGCTTTAAAATATGCTGAAAAATTGGAAAATGGGGAAGCTATTGAAAGACCTCAATTGGGAATTAATATGCGTAATTTGGCTGATGCTAAGTATTATTATCCATCTTTGAATAATATTGGTATTGATAGTGGGGTATATGTTGAGAGTGTTGTTGCAGGTTCTCCTGCTGAGAAGTCTGGTATGAAAGATGGGGATGTCATTGTGGAAGTGGATGGTGAAGAGGTTTCTTCTTACGTTTATTTAAGATATCTTCTTTATAATCATAATGTTGGAGATACGATGACAGTTAAAGTATATCGTGATGGTAATTATAAAGATTTATCTATTGTTTTGGATGCAGTAGCCAATTAATTAATTAATTGAATGAAAAAAGCTAAGATTTTTGTGTCTTAGCTTTCCTTGTTTCATGAGTTTTTTTCGGTGTTTAGATATTCTAGTAAAGCTGCCACAATTCCTTCGGCATAACCTTCTTTGTTATTGATTATATTGTTTAAATCTTGTAAATTGTCTATGTATCCTAATTCAAATAAGTAAGGTTCCGCGGTGTTGTTGGAATTGTAATGTTCGTTTTTCGAGTATCCTTTTCTTTCGATGTTTTGAGCAGCGTGTGTTGAAATTCCACCTACTTCTCGAATGTAATAATAGTAAATCATGTCTGTGGTCCAGTAATCGTTATCAATATCACTTTCTTCAAAGAACCGTTGATAAATTCCGTCGGTTAATTTATATAATGATTTATATGAACCGGTGGTACTAGCCTTTTCTGTAATATATTTTACTAGTAATTCTGCAAAGTCTAAGTTTGTATCGTTTGCAATATAGATTTCTAGTCCTTTTAAGTAATTTATTCCTCCATCTACTCCCGATGAATTATGATGGATTGCTAAACTAAATTTTGATTTGGTATCATTAGCCATCGTTGCACTTCCCATTGGTTCATATATTTGTACGTAATCACTTTCTGTACTTCTTGTCATTGCAACTTTGTAACCATGTGCTTCTAATGTTTCTTTTAATGCTAGAGAAACGGCTAAATTAATATCGGATTCTTTGTACAAGGTACCTCCATTATAACAGTTTGTGCCACTTGGATTATAAATGCTGGTGGAGGTTTTGCAAACGGCTTTTCCTGGATCTGAAGCATCGTGTCCTGGATCTATGGTGATATCATATACATCTTCTGGTAAGGTGGATTCTTCTATTTGAAATCTTAAGGTTGGACATTCTTCATAAGTATTCCATTCTATTTTTATTTTGTTGTTTTTATTGTGTTTGGTTAAAGTATAATATTCTAAATCATCATATTCTGTGTCATTTTCTATGGAATAATACTTGGTGATGGTTTCATTATCTATTTCTTCCGTTGTTTTGATTAGTAGGTAATATGTGTTTACTGGTAAATCCTCTAAAACGATTCCTTCATTTATATATTCACTTGTTTTAAATGTATATGTTTGGTTGTGTTCTGTGATTTCCCAAGGTAAAATGATTTCTTCTGTTCCATTTGATAGAACTAAATGGATTGATGAGGGTTTATTCGTTAAAGTGATATTTCCTTCTACATTCATATGAATTCCGTATATGGCATATTTTGTTATGTTTCCGTATGTTTCAGTTTGAATTGTTTCTAGGAAAGTGATTTCGTTTTTTTTCTCTTTAAAAATAAATTTGTATCCAAAATATAAGATAAATGTTAGTACTAAGACAATGCATAATGGTATGATTCTTTTTAATGCATTTTGATTTAATTTTTTTCTTTTCTTCATATTTCCTTCTTTCTGTGATAATATAATTATAACAGAGTTTTTGTATAAACTCAATATTTGTCGAAGTATGGTGATATAATTGAAAACAGTTTTTGATTATTTAGATTATTATCGGAATGTTCCTTTTTCAAAATATGCTTTTAATGATGTAGATGCATTAGTTTTTGCATTGCTTAGTTATGTTAAATTTCAAGAAATTATTCCACAAGAGCGTTTTAAGTCTATTTCTTTACAGCAAGCATGTGATTTGTTTTTGAGTAAATATAGTGATAAGGATTTTAAAAAGGAGGATTGGTTATTTCCTAATTCTTATCGATTGGTATTGATATTACAAAGTACGAAAAGATATGAAAAGGCTAAAATGGAACATATGGTAATGAGTATAAATGAATATGGTCAGTTTTGCGCGCTTACTATTCGTATAGAGGGTATTACTTATTTATCTTTTGAGGGTACTGATAGTGAAGTTGTCGGATGGAAGGAGGATTTTGAATTGTTGTATAAATCTCCTATTTATTCCCAAGTGAAAGCAGAAGAGTATTTTAATTCTGGTTTAACTATTTTTGATCGGCATGTTTATTTAGGCGGTCATAGCAAAGGTGGCAATTTGGCAATGTATGCGTATATGTATGGGAAAGAAATTTATAAGAAGAAAGTAGTTAAAGTATATAATTTTGATGGGCCTGGTTTTTTAAAGCGTGTGATTGAGTCTAAGTTGTATGAGGATTTGTGCAAGAAACTTGTTATGGTTGTTCCAAAGGAAAGTGTGATTGGTATGATTTTGGGACATAAAGATTATACGGTAGTTAATAGTAATGGGAAAGCTGTTTTGCAACATGATGCTTATACTTGGGAATGTTTTGGAGGCTTTTTTGTTCCTACTACTTTGTCGCAAAAGAGTGAAAGGTTAGAAAAAAATCTACAGGAATATATTGATGGTATGAGTGAAGAGGAAAAGAAAAGTTTTGTGGAAACGTTTTTTGCTATTTTTGAGAAAACAAGTATTCAAAATATTATGCAACTAAAGGAACTTAAGATTTCTACTTTATTAAATATTTTAAAAGAATTTACAAGTGTTCCAAGTTCTACGAAAAGAAATTTAGTTGCTGTTTTAAGAATGTTGATAACTGGTATGAATTAGGTTAAAATAATAAGTGAAAAGAAAAAGTTGGTTTGTAAGTTTGAAAGAAGTGAGGTTTTGTATGCAAACAAAAAAAATGTATGAAAGAATAAATTGGTATAAGAAAGAGTATGTTCATAATCAGTATGCTAGAATTATTCCTGATTTTAAGGATTATGAAAAAATTTCGAGAAAGAAAATGCTAGAAGAAATCTATGATCTTTACCGTGACTATAATGTTATTTTAGATATTTGTACTACTCGGGAATTAAAATTTTTAGAAATGTTACTTTATTCAAAGTGTGATGAGAAAGAATTATTGAGTGATAAGTATCAATGGGAAAGAAAAACCCTTCGGGATAAGTTTTTGGTTCAAGATGAATTGGATACTGTGTTTATACCGGATGAGATTATGAATCGTGTGAGAGAAGCGATTCAACATGTAGATTGGAAAGTTTCTAAAAAAATGGATGATTTGAATGAAATTTTAGTTGGCTATTGTAAGATACAAGGGTCTGCATTGCTTCTTAGTGTCTGTGCAATTGTGTCTAGTATGACTGGTATAGAAGAAGATGTTATTCATGAGCATGCACTTCATAATAAATTGTTTCAATATTATGTTCTGGTTTATCAAAGAAATTTTGAAAGTATTGGAAATGATCTTTTTGTGACTTTGTATTGGGATTATTATTCTATTGAGGATGAATTGGAAGAAGAAAGGAAAAATCAAGGGTTAGCAGGGGCTCTTCCTATGGATTTGAAAAAACTTCAAACTTTCTTTTATCATGATTTTGATATTCATAATAAGAAGGTTCAAAAATTTTTGACTGAGATTAAAAAGTTGCCATTTTTTTGGACTTCTGCACTGGATATTATTCGACAGTATGCTATGCTAAATATAGATAGAACTTCTCTAAAAGAGTCTTTTCAAAATGTTCCTTCTTTAAAAAATTATGATTTAACGGAATTCTTCCAGGTGTTAGATGAGGCGATGGATGAGATGCCTTCTGGTGCTTTAAATGGTTTTACTCCCAATCAAGCAAAAGAATTAAAAATCGAAGATGAAATAATGAAGTATGATAAAGCAAAACGGTATGTAAAACAACAAAATGCGTGTTTATCTCAAGAGGATGCAGCTCTCTTTTATAAAATTTATTTTGCTTTGTTAGAATTTACGAATCTAAAGTATCAAGTGAATCCTAAATTGAAAATATATAATCAGGAGGGAATAAATCCATATGAATTAAAAGATGTTATAGAAAAGTTTTGGGAAAATAAAGAGGACATTGTATCCGACTTTTGTAAGGTAAATCCATATAAGTTTCACGAGGATGAGTTGGAGATTTGTAGTGACTTTAAAAAGGGATTTAGAGATGTACTCATTGTTGTTCGGTTCGAGCCTGAATATACTGCAGTTATGAGTAAAGACAAGACATATATGATTAAGGGTATTAATGATAATATTGATAATATTCTTTCTTATCAAGATTTACCAGAGCCTTTAATAACGTCTATTATTCCGTTTAAGAATGTATTAGTTTATGATGGTGTGTTTTTGGAATTCAGTATAAAAATGGGAAATGATTTTTCAAAAATGATTGAAGAGGAATATTCCAAATCTATGAAGTATTATCATTTGTAGTTTTAGAAAGAAGTAGGGAGAGTCATTGTTTGGGTTGAAAATTGTTGAAGATAGTTCTTTGTAAAAGAAAATTTGAAATAACCAAAATGGCTTTTTTTCATACAATAAATTAGGTGATAAACATGGATGAAAGAGCAAGCAAGAAAATTGTAATTGATGCTGGTCATGGTGGAGATGATCCAGGAACAAGCGCAAATGGAATTATTGAAAAAGAGAAAACTTTGGAGATTAGTAATTATTTACATAAGCGTTTTGATGAGCTAGGTATTCCTAATGAGATGACAAGAACTGTTGATACGACTTTGGGACCAAGTGATCGCCCGACAAAGGCTCAAAGCTTTTATGGCAATGGGTCTGATGTGATTTTACTTTCGAATCATATTAATGCTGGTGGTGGAGATGGTGCTGAGATTATTTATTCTCTTCGAAATTCAGATACTTTGTCTAGTATGATTGCTAGTGAGTTTGTGAAATCTGGTCAAAATGTTCGTAAGTATTATCAAAGGCGTCTTCCAAGTGATCCTTCGAAAGATTATTATTATATTTTGAGGGATACTCCGAATAATGAATCTTTGATTATTGAATATGGTTTTGCGGATAGTACAGGGGATGATCCAGATCTTCTTAAAAATGATTGGGAATCGCTTGCTGAAGCGGTTGTTCGAGCTGTAGCAAATTATGTAGGTGTTACTTATACTGGAGGTTCTTCGACAACGAATAGCTATGTGGTAAAATCTGGAGATACTTTGTGGAGTATTGCTAAGAAGTATGGTGTGACAGTTGATGCTTTGAAGGAACAAAATGGATTAACTAGTAATAGTTTGTCTTTGAATCAAATTTTAATTATTCCAGTTCTTGTGGAACAAACTCAAGATGTGTATTATACTGTACAAAGCGGTGATAGTTTGTATTCCATTAGTCGAAAGTATGGAATGACTGTGGATGAATTGAAAGCACTTAATCATTTGACAAGTAATTTGTTAAGTATAGGTCAAAGATTAATTGTTCTTCAGGGTAGTACGGAAACGAATGGAGAAACTTATGTGGTTCAGAGTGGAGATAGTTTATATAAAATAGCTAACGCATATGGTATTACTGTTTCAGAGTTAATGAATTATAACAATTTGAGTTCTAATTTGTTAAGTATAGGGCAAGTACTTAAAATACCAAGTACTTCTACAAATATTTATACTGTAGTTGCAGGTGATAATTTATACAGTATTGCGCGACGTTATAATACTACGGTTGCAGCAATTATGAATGTAAATAATTTATCTACGAATCTATTAAGTATAGGTCAGAAATTAATTATTCCTTAAGCTAAGATGCAAAAATCTTAGTTTTTTATTGTGAATTTATGAAAAAAATGATATGATATTTTTGTATAGAAGGGAAGGTTAAAGAAGACATAATTAAATGGATACATACTATAGTAGTTTCAAAATAATTTGAATTGGATAGTTCATCTAGATTTTATATAAACTATTCTTTGGATGGTTTATAGTCTTTTTGAGTTTAAATTTCTAAAATAGAAAAATAGCTACTTGGTTTGAGTACTATCTGTTTGTTGTATTCTGTAGTAAGTATGTTGAAGTTTGGTAAAGTTCTTTTTTAGCTTAATTTGTTCTTTTTATAGTATTGAAAGAATGAAAGGAAGGAATGTGGATTTATTATGAATAATTTGAATAGTAATGGTAAGTTCGATTTGCCGTTTTTTATAGTTATTGCTGGTATTGTTGTTACGCTAGGAATAATTGTTGCTACAAGTTTTTTAAAATAAAAGGACTGTCGGAGGAATTGGTAATTTAGTTTCCAGACAGTTCTTTTTCATATATTTCACTACATTATCCCTGTTTAGGTTGATAGAAACAATGATTTGAGTCATCGTGTATAGTTGTGGGTGTAAAGTAAAGAGAAGTTTATAAAAATAAAAAGCATTGCAAACCCTTTCTTTACAATGCCTTACACTATATTTTAAAGTCAAAAATTTGACTCTTTTTTCATTGGCAGAATAAATGCCATCATTTCCAACTTCTGTCATCATCATAGCAGAAGTTTTTACTTTCATCAAGTCATTCCTTGTACATCAATAACTTTAACAAAACTATACACAAAAATCAACAAGTTGTGTTTTGAGTTTCGGCTTTTTACTAAAAATTTTATCTTAAAAATCAAATTACAATATT
>CAYQKO010000044.1:0-9769 GCA_964418205.1 uncultured Muribaculaceae bacterium | reverse complement strand
GCAAGTGAGGAGAATCGAACTCCCGTCTCAACCTTGGCAAGGTCGCATTCTAGCCACTGAACCACACCTGCAGTAATTAGATTTTAACAAAATTGTGAAAAAAAATCAATCACAAAATGAATTGTCATAAAAACTCTCTTGTGTTATAATTTCTATTGTAGGAAGGTATGTATAAAGTATGAAGAAAAAATATAAAGTTTTATTGGTAATTATTATGCTTGTTTTAATAGCTTTAATTGGTATATATGTTTATTTTCAATTTTTTAGAGTTGTTACGGAATCAGAACCTCCAATGAATGAAGTAATCGTTACGAATACTATTGATAATTATGGATATAATCTTGAGGATCGTGATACGGAATTATTTAAGGAGAAGTTTGAAAAATTAAAAAATTTATTGAATACAGAAGATTTTGAAGAGGAAGATTATGTCAAATTAGTTAGTGAGCTTTTTATTATTGATTTATTTACTATAGATAATAAAATTAGTCGTTATGATATTGGTGGTGTAGAATATATGTATTCTACGGCTGTTGAGTCGTTTAAATCAGTTATTGATAGTAGTATTTATAAAGCTGTGGAAAATAATTTGGATAATAGTAGAACACAACAACTTCCTGTTGTAAGTACTATTGAAGTAACAGATGTTTCTGAAACAACTTATACTATGCCCGATGATTCCGTGATAAATGGTTATAAAGTAAATTTAAGTTGGACTTATGAAGTGAATTTAGGATATGATTCAAAAGCTGTATTGATTGTTGTTCCTGATGGGGAAAAAATGGGAGTAATTTTTTATAAAGCAAAAAGTTAAACTTGAGAATCTTTTCTAAGTTGTGTATAATTAGAGTAGATTAGGAGAATGAGTATGAAAAAGGAAAAATCTTCTTTCAACGGTGTTGTTCGAAATTCAATTAAGATAGCTGTGTTTGTTTTAGCTATTGTGGTATTTGGTATAAGTGTTAGTTATGCTTATTACTCTGCAAACATGAAAGGAAGTACTGATGTTTCTCAAAGTTATGCGGGTACATTTGATGTAACTACCACTTTAAGTTCTGCTACTGCTATTAATACATCTAGGTTAGCTTTAATTGAAAGTGGTACTTATTTAAATAGTGCGGAGAAAGTAAGCTTTACGGTTACAAATCAGACTACTTCTGATGTAAAAGCTAAATATACAATAAATTTAGTTGAAATGAGTATTACTAAGAATCTTTCTAGTGAATATTTTAAATGGGCATTAGTATTTAATGCTGGTACTTCTACAGAAAAAACAATTACGGGTAATTTTTTAGATTCTACTAATATTGCACCTGAGGGAACTACTGTTGACAAAGATTCTCCAGAAACGGTTACTGGATTAACAAAAGCACTGTTGAATGATACGAATGCTCAAATATTAGATATTGGATCTACAGATACAGTTGATTTCTATATTTGGTTAGAAAATGATAGTTCTTTGGATCAGCTTTACTTAACAAATGGTGCTTTTTCGGCTCAGCTTTCTTTGGATGCCGTTCCCTCAAGGTAGGCCTTAAAAAGGTCTTTTTCTTTTTCTTGTTTTGTGTTAAACTTTTTGTGGGATGGTGAGTTATGACTAACGTTTCTGCTTTACTATTAACTTTATTAAGTGGTTTCTTTTTTGTTTTTGGTTTTTTCATTGTAAAATTTGTTAAAGCAAAAAAGGAAATGTCAATTCTATCCATTAGTTTAGCTTTTGTTATTATGTTAGGAATGCTTTTGTTTGATTTAATTCCTGAAATTATAGAATTAACAGAGAATATCAATGGAACTAGGGAAATAAAAATTCTATGGGTTTTGTTTTTTTTAGGTTTGGGAATTGTAATTTTAAAGTTATTTGATAAGTTCTTACCTCATCATCATCATGAACATCATGAAGAGGAACTAAATATGAAAGAACATAATGGCCACATGTTTCATATTGGCTTTATTCTAGCTATATCTTTAATTTTACATAATATTTTAGAAGGAATGAGCATGTTTATAATAGCTTTAGAATCTTGGAGTTCAGGTCTTGTCTTGGCTTTAGGAGTCGGATTGCATAATCTTCCTTTGGGGATAGAGATTGCAAGTAATATGCAACTGTCGCAAGAAAATCGTAAATTAACGTTTTGGATGTTCTTTGCTTTAACAATATCCACTTTTCTAGGAGGTTGTTTGATATTTTTCATAAATACTCAATTATCTGATTTTGTTTTATTTGCTTTCATTTGTATAGCATGTGGTATGATTATATATATTACATTGTTTGAATTATTAAAAGAAATATTTAATTATAAAAATAGTAAGTATACTTATGTTGGAATTACTTTAGGATTAATTATTCTATTTTTGATGACATTTTTGGAATAGTTCGATATAATATTTTGGAATTTTAAAGGAGATAGATTTTATGGGAAGAGCATATGAAGTTAGGAAGGCTAGTATTCAAAAGACTGGTGCTCAAAAAGCAAAATTGTATACAAATTATGCAAAAGAGATTTATTTAGTTGCAAAGAAAGGAGCTCCTAGTATTGAGAGTAATGTTGCATTAAAAAGACTTGTAGAAAAGGCAAAAAAAGAACAAGTTCCTAGTGATATTATTCATCGGGCGATTGAAAAAGCAAAAGGAACAGGTGGAGAAGATTATGAAGTTGTGACTTATGAAGGATTTGGACCTGGGGCTTCTACTCTTATTATTCGTACTTTAACGGATAATGTAAATCGTACTGTTGGTATGGTTCGTGCAGCTTTTAATAAGGTTCATAAAAGTTTAGGAGTGAATAATTCTGTTTCTTATAATTATGATTATTTAGCTGTTATTAGTATAAAATCAGATAAAGAAGAAGAGATTTTTAATGCTTTATTGGAAGCTGGTATTGAACCTGTTGATTTTGAAAATGAAAATGGGGAAATAGTAATTTCTGTGAATCCTAGTGAACATCATCAGGTAAAAGATGTTTTAGAAAAATTAATACCTGATGTAAATTATGAATTAGATGAAGAAGGAATGTACGCTAAGGACAAAGTTACTTTAGAAGGGGAAGATTTAGAAATTTTTCAAAAATTATATAGAATGTTAGATGAAATAGATGATGTTACAGATATTTATCATAATGTAAATCTTTGAGAAAGAATGGTCTTTCTTTTTTTAGGCTGAAAAAGGAAATTAGGAATTTTTCTTGTATATATTATTGAGAGTATTACATCTCTTTAGAAAGGAGTACATATGGATTTAGAAGTTTTGGATTTTCTTTTACGGAAAGCACCTGAAGTATACGAGAAAAGTATTTCTTTTAGTTCCGATACAAAAAAATATTCTGATTGGTATGACTGTCGAAAATATTTTTTAGATCAAAATGATTTGTTTTTAACAGAACTTGAAAAGGAATTAAAGGCAAAGTTTCCTAAGTATTCAAACAAACAAGAATTATTCTTAATGCAAAAATTATATTTGATGTATCCAGAACATCCACCAACGAAGCTACTATCCTTACCTTGGGAACATATTCAAGTGCTTTTAGGCTTGTGCGATTCTAAGAAAAGAGATTTTTATGTTGAGTTATGCAATCAAAATGATGTAAGTATTCGTAAGTTGCAAAGTTATATTTTAAATGATGTATATGAAAAATACTGTTTTTTACAACAACATAATAAGGACTTAGATATTCAAATAGATAATGATTTTCTTCATAAAATTCTTGAAATTGAACAAATGATTTGGCATTCTTAAGTCTTTTTTCATTCATTCTTCACATTTTTGGTATAATATAATCAGAAAAGAAGGTGAGGTATGAAAATATTAGTCGTGGATGATGAATCTTTGATTCGAAATGTAGTGCGAGAATATTTAGAAGCAGAGAAGTTTGAGGTAGATGAAGCTGGAGATGGAGATGAGGCTCTTGTTTTCATTGAACGAAATGATTATGATTTAGTTATAATGGATATTATGATGCCTAAAAAGGATGGCTTTCAAACTGTAAAAGAGTTGAAAAAAATGAAAAATATCCCAGTTCTGATGTTGTCTGCTCGAGGTGAAGAATTTGATAAGTTAATTGGTTTTGATTTAGGAATCGATGATTATGTTACGAAACCGTTTAGTCCAAAAGAGTTGGTTGCAAGAGTAAAGGCTATTACGAAAAGATTTAATCAGGATATAGCAAAAATTCAATTTGGGGAGTTAGTTTTAAATGATGTAGCTCATGAAGTAAAAATTAAGGATAATCTTGTTTTATTAACTCCAAAGGAATATGAATTATTAAAATTTTTTTTACAAAATGAACATATTGCTCTTTCTAGAGAACAGTTACTCACGAATATTTGGGGATATGATTTTTATGGGGATGACCGTACGGTAGATACACATGTTAAGACATTACGGCATCAACTTGGAGATTATGGCAAATACATTAAAACGATTCGTAAGGTAGGGTATAAGTTTGAATATGAAGAGTAAACATAATAGCTTTCATAAGAAGACTTTATCTTATTTTATTTTGTTTAGTGTAACGGTTCTTTTGCTATTGTGGCTATTCCAAGTATTCTATTTGAAATATGCTTATCAGAATTATCAAATTCAAAATTTGAAAGCGTTAGCTACTTATATTCAAAAGACTTCTTCTTCTGACTTGAATGAGACTTTAGAAAAAATTGCTTATAAAAATGAGGTTTGTATTGAATACTTTGGACCGAATAATAGTGTTAAGTATAATACTTTGATGGTTGGGTGTGCTTTAGGCAAAAATAATCAATCGATTAATAATATTCAACAGGAATTTATGAATTCATCGCAAAGTTTAGCGTCATATAATTTAGTGAATGATGAATATGAAACGAAAGCTTATTTATATGGTGTACGTGTCGAGAATGGTTTTGTTTTTCTTTATAATACTTTAGAAGATTTGAGTATTTCTAATAATATTTTAAAGAATCAGTTAATATATTTAACAATAGTAGCTATTATTTTTGCTTGTGTAATTGCTTACTTTTTATCACAAAAATTGACAGGGCCGATTTTAGATATTACTCAAAAGGCAAAAAAGTTAGGCTCTGGGACTGAAGTTAGTTTTCCAAATTATGGGATAGATGAAGTGGATGAACTTGCTAATGTGTTGGATCATGCTGGAAAAGATTTACAGAAAATGGATGAGTTGCGTCGAGATTTAATGGCTAATGTTTCGCATGATTTGAAAACGCCTTTAACGATGATTAAGGCATATGCTGAGATGGTACGTGATATGAGCTATAAAGATGATAAGAAGCGAAATGATCATTGTAATATTATTATGGATGAAGTAGATCGACTTAATTTACTTGTGAATGATATTCTTACTTTGTCGAAAATGCAGGCAAATGCCACTGAAATTAAAATAGAAGAATTTGATTTGATTAAGGAATTAAATACCATTGTGGACCGATATCAAATAATAAAGGAAACAGAAGACTATAAAATTATTGTTGAGGCTCCAAATGAAGCAATTGTATTAGCTGATAAGCAAAAAATGAATCAGGTATTATATAATCTTATAAATAATGCAATTAACTATACTGGAATTGATAAAACAATTACGATTAAAGTGAAAAAGGAAAAGGATGCTTATTTAGTTCAAATTATTGATACAGGGAAAGGAATTAAAGCGGAAGAAATTGATTTTATTTGGAATAAATACTATAAAAATGAAAAAAATCATCAGCGAAATGTCGTAGGTACAGGACTTGGACTTTCTATTGTGAAAACAATATTAGAAAATCATGGTTTTAAATATGGTGTGAAATCTGTAAAAAATAAGGGAACAACATTTTATTTCTATGTAAAGAAAAAATAGTTTTTACTATTATTCACTCCAACTTCACAGAAATTTCATAAAACTAGTGTAATATGATTATCATGAAAGGAGCGGTGATAAGTTAAGATACGATCCATATATTTTGAAAAAAATATATAAAAACTCTATACAATATAAATAACATATAAACTCAAACTCACACTTTATGGGAAAGGACGACTTTTTATAGTTCTTTCCCTTTATTTATGGGGATTTCTTCCCAGGATGGAAATAGGTTCAGGTCACGTGCTTAAGCATGTAAATTCTTGTAGAATTTAGAGGTAATTTATTGTTGCTTTCTTTAAAAAAGTATATAATAAACAGCTAAAAGGAAAAATATCAAGAATAGAAAGAAAATTTTAAAATATTGGGTTACAGTTTACTCTTGATAATGTACTTCAGTACTAAAAAAAGGAGACTGCCCAAACATTAATTGTTTTATTTTTGGGCAGCCCTAAATTAATTATCTTGTTCAGTAGGTGATTTTGTTTTCCAAGTGGTTTCTCCACATGTAGTGCATACATATGGAACTAAAATATCTTTGTCTGTTGGATAGTCGTGTCTTTCTAAGTCGATACATAGAAGACCAGTTTCCTTGTCAATTATTGCTCTACCTTCTACGGTTTTGCTACTACAATCACTACAATTGTTATTTTTCATTTTTATCCTCCTCATGCTTTATTATGCTCTAAAATTTTGATATAATTCATAAAGAGAAGAGGAAAATGAAATGAGTTTTATTGATGATATAAAAGAAAAAGCAAAACAAAGTAAAAAAAGAATTGTTTTACCAGAGACAATGGATAAAAGGGTTTTAGATGCTGCTAAGATTATTATGGATGAAGGAATAGCGGAATTAATATTGATTGGAGAAGAAGAAAAAATTTGTAAATTAATTAATCATGAATATGTGTTGGATAAAGTTAAGATTATAAATCCAAGTACGAGTGAACTTACAGATTCTTTTGTGAATGATCTATATGAACTTCGAAAACACAAGGGACTCACATTAGAACAGGCTAGAGATTTGTTGATCCATGATTATATGTATTTTGCATGTATGCTTGTTTACAATAATCAAGCAGATGGTGTTGTATCTGGTGCATGTCATCAAACTGCAAATACTTTGAGACCTGCTTTACAAATCATGAAAACGAAAGAAAATTCAAAACTGGTTTCCTCTTTCTTTTTGATGATAGTTCCTGATTGTGAGTATGGGAATCATGGAACGTTTTTGTTTGCTGATGCAGGATTAGAACAAAATCCGACGAGTGAAGAATTAGCTTATATTGCTAGAGATTCTGCAAAATCTTTTGAATTATTGACTGGTGTGAAATCAAAAACAGCATTTTTATCTCATTCTACGAAAGGTTCTGCAAGTCATCCTGATGTGGATAAAGTAGTGCAGGCTGCGCAATTTGCGAAAGACAATTTTTTAGAATTTGAAATGGATGGGGAATTGCAACTAGATGCAGCGATTGTGCCAGAAGTAGCTAGATTAAAAGCACCTCTTTCTTCTGTAGCAGGAGAAGCAAATGTGTTAATATTTCCTGATTTAGATGCTGGTAATATTGGCTATAAATTAGTACAAAGATTAGCGAAAGCGGAAGCTTATGGTCCAATCACTCAAGGTATAAGAAAACCAATGAATGATTTGTCAAGGGGTTGTTCTGTTTCGGATATTGTAGGGGTAGTTGCAATTACAGCTTTACAGGCTAGTGAGTAAGTCTATGTGGAAAATCGGAAATATTGAAATTCAAAATCAAGTTGTGCTAGCTCCTATGGCAGGATATTCCAATACGAGTTTTCGTAAAATTATTAAGCGGATGGGGGCAGGGCTTTTGTTTGCTGAAATGGTTAGTGATAAGGCAATTGCTTTTCAGAATGAAAAAACATTAGGACTTTTAAAAATGAGTGAAGAGGAAAGACCTATTGCACAACAAATCTTTGGGAGTGATGTAGATACATTTGTTAAAGCTGCCCAAATTGTTGAAGAGACTATGAAACCAGATATGATTGACATTAATATGGGATGCCCTGTTCCAAAAGTGGCTTTGGCATCTCAAGCTGGTAGTGCACTTTTAAAGGATCCTTTAAAAATTAAGGAAATTGTTTCTTCTGTTGTCCAAGCTACTCATGTGCCTATTACAGTTAAAATACGTCTTGGATGGGATGAAAGTTCTATTAATTGTGTTGAAGTGGCTAAAATTATTGAAGAAGCCGGAGCAAGTGCAATTACCCTACATGCAAGAACTCGGAGTCAGGGTTATAGTGGTAAGGCAAATTGGAAATATATTAAATTAGTAAAAGAAGCAGTTTCCATTCCAGTGATTGGTAACGGGGATGTTACGAGTTGTTTTGACGCGAAAAAGATGTTAGATGAAACAGGTTGTGATGCTGTGATGATTGGTCGAGGTGTTTTGGGAAATCCTTGGTTAATAAGAGATTGTGTGAATTATTTAGAAGATGGCACGTTACCTTTAGAAATATCTTATGAGGAAAAAATAGCTATGATGAAAGAGCATTTTAAAATATTAAAAAGTGATAAATGTCTTAAGGCTGCTTTGCTTGAAATTCGTTCGAATATTTTGTTTTATTTAAAGGGTATGCCTGGTGGGAAAGAAGTTAAGGCAAAAATTTGTGAAGCGAAAAATGAAGAAGCTATTCTCCAAATCTTAGAGGATTATCTTCTTTATTTACAACAAACTAAAGATAGCTAGGAGGAAGAAAATTACAGAATTCATGTATTTTCTTTTTTTTCTTTTTATTGGTAGTTTGTATCCCATATACAATAAGATTAAACTTGTGCTGGAAAAGAGAAAACTTAAAAATAAAAAGGAATACTGATTTAAAAAAGTCATGGATACTAACATTCCGTCTATAGAATTTCCGAATAGAATTATCAATAGTTCTTTTAAGGAGCCATGATTCCTTTTTTCCTCTTTTTCCTTTTTTAAGGATAATAAAGCCAATAGAAAAAACAGGAAAAATTGTGTGTATTTAAAAATAATCGATATGTTTAGTAAGTAAATTATAGAATGGAACAGAATTAAGAGTAAGAATGTGTAAAGATATGAAAATAAAAATTCTTTTCTATTTAATGGAGTTTTTGTTAATTTTAAAGATAATCCTATTATGAAAGAATCTATACTTGTAGCTAGAGTACTTAGTAAAAGCATAATAATCACCTAAGGTAGGGTATGATAGTTTGAATTGTTTGCGTAGTATAAGTTCCTATTTTAATAAAATTTATTTTAGAAAAATGCTTCATGAAGCATGAAAAAACCGCGTTTTCAAACGTGGCTAGTGTTACCAACCAGTAATTTCTGTTAGTTTGTAAAAGGCTAGATGTTTAAATTTCTGAATAATAATTTTTGTTTTTTCGTTTTGTTGAATTGTTCTTAAAGGCTCTCCGTATTTTATTTTGTTACAAATTTAAAAAAAGATAAAATAAAACTTGGAATATTTTATTTTTGGAGGAAAAAGAGTATTACCTAGAACTACGACAGATAGAATTAGAAAAAATATTTGTGATGAAACAATATTAAATATTTTACAAATCATTCTTGAGACATTCTGGTGAGTCGTATGCTTTTTCAGAAAGAGTCGATCCATCTGCTTTAGCAGAGTTTGCAGGGCATACTCCTCAAGTAATGTTTGAAAATTATATACACGCAACGGAAAAATCCAATCAACATTTGATACAAGTCATGAACAATATATATGTTCCAAAAATATAAAACAAGACCAAAACAAGACCAGAACAAATTTATATCATCAAAAAAACCCTTTTAATAAAGGGATTCATTCTTACTGGCGCTCGATGTAGGACTCGAACCTACGACCTAACGGTTAACAGCCGTGCGCTCTACCGACTGAGCTAATCGAGCAGTACATGTAAATTATATAGCATAATTGACGGAAATGTCAACAAAAAATTCATA
>CAYQKO010000043.1:2336-9904 GCA_964418205.1 uncultured Muribaculaceae bacterium | reverse complement strand
ATTGATGGACTTATTTTTTTTGATTATGGGTGTTAAACCCCTTTGGCAATCGTACAGAATATGAAAGTTACTTAAGTGATACCTTATTCTGTAACGATAGAACTATTTCTTCTTACATACCAAGTGGATATTTAAATACAGGAATTGGAACGGATGCAACGGCCTATCGTTGGTTTTATGAACCAGAGGATGGAAATTATCCGAGACTAACCTGTCAAGAGCAAAACGACCGATTTACTGTTAATGATACCACTTTAGGAAATGGGGCTTTGACTTATCCAATCGGATTAATCACAATAGATGAAGCATATTTAGCAGGAGGGTATGGTACAAACTATAAATATTACTTATACACAGGGTATTCTTATTGGACTTTGTCGCCGTATAGTTTCGATGGTTTGTATGCGGTCGTCCGCGAAATGGACAGCTATGGTCAAGTGACCTACAAAAACAATACGTACTCGACGCAAGGGGTTCGGCCCGTACTCAATCTGTCGTCGGGATTGCTGAAGAAAGGAACGGGGATGTGGAATGATCCATATATGGTTGGCTGAAAGCCGACTGTAAAAAGAATGAATGCAAGAGACTATCCCGCAAACTGCCCCTTCGATTCGCGGCCAGCGAATGTATTTGAAATTTCAAAAAATAAAAGTTCTTGCACAAAACTGGTGGATTTATAAAAAATAAATTTATCAAGAGTTAATTAGTTTATCGATATCCGAATTCATATAAAATTTCAATTTGGATATCCGAAATGAAAACGACCCATAATACAAACCTTTATAGTATAATACTTTTTGGTAGATAATTATGAATGGAGGTATGTATTATGGGTCGTAATTATTCTAACAAAAATTTATCAGAATTGGAAATGGAATTAAAATTATCATTTCCTAATTTAAAAGGATTTTCAGCTAGAAATCTTAATTATATGAAAGCCTTTTATGAAGAATATAAAGATGATGAAGAATTTTTTGCACCTAGGTGCAAAATTACCATGGAAACGTAACCTTGCTTTAATACAAGAAGAAGGTTGGTCAAAAAGTATATTAATATACCAAATTGATACAGATTTATATAAAAGGCAAGTATCTACGATTAAACATAATAATTTTGAATTAATATTAAAACAAAATAGTGATTTAGCAGATAATATGATGAAAGAGCCTTATGTTTTTGATTTGATAGAATTAACTGACGATTATAAAGAAAGATAATTTGAAAACAAAATGCTTGAAAGATTTAAAAATGTTCTTTTAGAGTTAGGTAGTGACTTTTCATTTGTAGGAAATCAATATAAAGTAACGGTTGATAATCAGGATTTCTGTATAGATACCATATTAAATTAAAATGCTACATTGCAGTAGAATTAAAAGTTGTAGAATTTATACCAGAATTTGCTAGTAAAATGGGATTTTATCTTACAGCTCTAGATGAAGAAGTAAAAGATGAAAACGATAATCCTTCAATTGGATTAATCTTACGTTAAAATAAAAGTAATAAAATTGTAGATTATACTTTAAAATATATAAATAAACCTGTTGGTGTAAGTGAATATAAAATATTTGATAAATTATCTAATGATATATTAAAAGAATTGCCTACAGAAGATGATGATTAATACTTAAAATGGAGTACACAAATGACAAAATATTTAAAAGTAATGTTTGGCACTATTTCAGGTGCTGATAGTAATCAGTGGAATCCAAATTCACTTCAAGCAAAAGAAATGGGTGGTTTTAATTTTAGCACAGAAGATAAAATATTAAGATGGTTAGTTCGTGGAGATGCGATTTATGTAGAAATACCAGAAGATGCAGAAGTAAATTGTTAAAGTAAAAATATAGGTTTTGGATACTATAAAAATGCATTCTAATCGTATCATTCCTACTAAAGCAAGTAAAATGCACCCATTAACTGAAGCAGAAAAATGGTATAACAATGAGATTTCTAAAATTAGAATAGCTATCGAACATGTAAATGCATTTCTCAAAAAATTCAAAATTATTCGTACTAGATATAGAAATAGGCGAAAGAATTTTAACCTATATTTTATAACTTTGAAACTGCTAATCGCTAGTTTAAGGACAAGTCTATTCATTATTTTAGACCTTTTTCCCAAAATTCAGATCCAGAAAAAATTAAAGAAATTTCTGATTACGTTAATAAGTACACTGATATTTCTGTAACAACTGGACTAGCTTTCATTGAAACTTTTATTGAAGTTTTTATGAGTTAAGATTTCCCTTTTGTTTCTTTTTCTGGTATACTGAAATAGATGGAGTGTATGGTTATGTTGAAGAAGTTTTGGAAGTTTAAAAAAAATATTATTTGTTTCTTTCTTTGTGTGTTGTTGCTTGTCCCTTTTAGTTTTGTTCGTGCAGATTCTGGCTGGGATAGTAGCTATGATTCTGGTGGAGGTAGTAGTTGGAGTAGTAGTTCTTCTGACTGGGGAAGTAGTTCTAGTTCTAGTTCTAGTTCTTCTCATTATGACATGACAGAGGGTGAAACAATTGTTTTTCTTATTTCCGTTATCCTTTGTATGATTGGTATGGCGGTTCTTTTATCACAATATTCTAAATACTTTTCGAAATCTACTTCTTTTGAGGAAGTTAGTGAAGAGGAATTCAAAAAATATTTTCCTATGGAAACTATGGAGTCTTTGAAAGAACAATTGTTTCAAAAGTTTGTTGCGATTCAGGATGCATGGATGAATTTTGAGTATGATAAGTTAAGGGAGTTATGTACGGATGAGCTTTATAATAGTTACAAAACTCAGTTAGAAACATTAGCTTTAAAAAATGGTCAAAATATTATGAGTGATTATGTTTTGAAGAAATCTGTGATTTGTAAAATTGAGAAAGAGGGTTCTTTGGTTTCTGTTCAAGTTTATATGCTAGTTTCTTTTTATGATTATGTGATAGATACAAAGACGAAGAAAGTCACACGTGGTACAAAGGATAGTAAAATTACGAATCATTATGTTATGACTTTTGTTCGAAGTGATGAGAAGAAAGAGGTAAAGTGTCCAAATTGTGGGGCTGTGGTACCATATAATACTTCAGGTGTATGTAAGTATTGTCGTGCGACGATTGTAAAAGATGCAGATGAATTTGTGTTAAGTAAAAAAACAAATGTGAATAAATAGGATGATGGTATGAATTTAAGTGAATTTTTAGGGTTGGAACCTAGTTTTAGTGAAAGTATGTTTTTGTCAAAGGTAAATCATGTTTTTATTAAAATTTTTAGTGCAATTATGTTTGAGAAATTGGATGATGTGAAGCATCTTATGAGTGATAATGTTTTTCTTTGGTGTGAAAAGAAGATTGAGAGTGCAAGAATGTTAAATGGAAGACAAATGTATGATGAACTTAATGTGAAAAGTAGTCGTATCGTGTCTATAGATAAGTTTCTGGATCGTTATGAGATTCGAGTTTTTGTAGAAGCACGTTATATGGATTATATTATGGATAGTGATACGTCTAAAATTATAAGGGGACAGAATGAGAGAAGAATTCAAAAGAATTATTCTTTGACTTTTACAAAGCAGTTGGATGCAAAAGAGCAAAAAAACGTTCGCAAGTGTCCAAATTGTGGGGCTTCTTTGGATATTAACAATTCAGGTAAGTGTTCTTTTTGTCATAATGTTTATAACTTAGAAGACTATGATTGGATTTTGAGTGATATCTCATAGGGTTCTTAAAAAGCTTTTGCTTTTTTTTCTTCTCTCCATTATAATAAGTTATGAGGATAGATTGTTATGAATATAAAGAAGATACAGGAAAAAGTTTTAGAAAAAGATGAATGCATACGTATTACTTGTTTGATTTTAGGTGTTTTTTGTCTTAGTTTAAATTATAATTTATTTTTGGCTCCGAATAATCTTGTTGTTGGAGGTTTAACTGGACTATCTTTGGTTATGAATCAGTTGTTTGGTTGGAATACGTATGTTTTTCTATATGGTGGAACTGTTGTGCTACTTCTTTTGAGTTATTTTTTGCTTGGATGGAAGAATACAGCACGTTCTATTGTTGGAAGTGTTCTTTATCCAATCGCGATTAGTTTGACTGTTCCAGTGGCTCAGGTTTTACTTCGCTCTATTGAAATGGATAATATTGTTTTGTTAATTCTTCTGTCTTCTATGCTTCAAGGATTAGGAACAGGGCTTGTTTTTAAATATGGGTTTAATACGGGTGGAGCAGATATTATCATTAATATTTTAAATAAAAAGCTACATATTTCAGAAGGAAAAAGTTCTTTGATTACGCAAGGTGTTATTATTCTTCTTGGTGGAGTTTGTTTTGGTCTTAATCATATGATTTATGCTATTATAATTTTAGCTATTTATAGTGCAATTGTGGATAAAATTATTATTGGTATATCTGATTCTAAGTTATTCTTTATTTATACGAAAAAGTGGGAAGATGTTCGTAAGTATATTTTAAATGAGTTGGAAACTGGTGTTACTATTTTAAAAACAGAAGGTGGCTATTCTAAAACGAAGAATAATATTTTGATGTGTGTTGTTCCAAATAAGGATTATTATTTGTTTAAAGAGGTTGTTTTGGAAATTGATCCACATGCTTTTTTTGTTATTCATGATTGTTATGAGGTACATGGGGGAAAAAAGAGGAGAAATTTGCCATTTATCTAATAGAAAAAGTATGCTATACTTAATTAGGATATGAGGTGGAAGTAAGTGAAGTTAATTAAAGTAGAACATGCTTATAAGATATATAAAAACGGAACCACTGCGGTAGCTGATTTAAGTGTTACTATTGATAAAGGGGAATTTGTATTTGTTATTGGAACTACTGGTAGTGGTAAGAGTACGTTTATAAAAATGCTGTATCGTGAAGAGAAACCTACAAAGGGTAGTGTTATTGTGGGTGGTATTGATGTTGCTAAGTTACGTAATTCGAAAGTATATAAATTGAGAAGAAAACTAGGGGTTGTTTTTCAAGATTTTAAACTTTTACCTAAGTTGACTGTTTATGAAAATGTTGCTTTTGCTTTGGAAACGCTTGGAATTCCTACCAGTGAGATTCGTCCGAAAGTTTTGAAAGCAATTGAAGCAGTAGGTTTGAAAGAAAAAACAAGAAATTTACCTAGTGAATTATCTGGTGGAGAACAACAACGTGTGGCTATTGCTAGAGCTATTGTAAATAATCCTAAGTTACTTATTTGTGATGAGCCAACAGGGAATTTGGATCCTGAAACAAGTAAAGAGATTATGAAAATTTTAGATGATATTAATCGAAGTTTAGGGACTACGATTATTATGGCAACTCATGATAAAGAACTTGTAAATCGTATGAAAAAACGAGTTTTAGTTATTGAAAATGGTGTTTTGGCAAGTGATACAAAGAAAGGAAGTTATAGGGTACATGAGAGCAGTAAGAATTCTAAGTAGAAGTATTCGTGATTCTTTTAAAAGTGTGTTTCGTAATTTTCCTTTGTCTATGGCTAGTATTCTTTGTACAACAATTACTTTAATTTTAGTAGCTGTAGCAATTTTCTTATCTTATAATGTGAGACAAGTTACGAATACTTTAGAACATGAACTTACTATTGTAGTGTATTTAAATCGGGATACGACAGAGGAGCAAAAGATAGAAATTCAAAATGATTTAAAAACTATGGAAAATGTGGATAGTTATAAGTTGAAAACAAAAGAAGAATGGAAAGCAGAAATGAAAAAAGAGAGTGAAACTTTGGAGGCTACTCTTGATTATTTGGAAGAAAATCCTCTTTTGGATTCTATTATTGTTACAGTAAAAGATGTGAAAGATTTAAAAAGTACTACAGAAAAGTTAAGGAAATATGAGTTTGTTAGTAGTGCGGAATATGGGGAAGGTATGGTTGAAAATATTATTGGTATTTTTGATGCGATTAGTATTGGAACGATAATTATGGTGATTGCCCTTGTTTGTGTTACGGCGTTTTTGATTAGTAATACGATTAAGTTGACTATTTTTTCTAGGAAAACAGAGATTGAAATTATGCGTCTTGTTGGTTCTAGTAATACAGCTATTAAATTACCATTTGTTTTTGAAGGTTTTATTTTAGGTGTTTTTGGTAGTGTACTTCCTATAGTAGCGAGTGTATATGGATATACGATATTATATAATGAAACAGGTGGGTATGTTTTTACAAAGATTATTACTTTGGTAGAGCCTTTTCCGTTTGTGTT
Organism: uncultured Muribaculaceae bacterium; assembly: GCA_964418205.1. Lineage (GTDB taxonomy): Bacteria > Bacillota_I > Bacilli_A > RF39 > UBA660 > Ventrenecus. The sequence goes on along the minus strand of CAYQKO010000043.1, from coordinate 3,711 downwards.
TTATGTTTCGCTTGTATTGCTAGCTATTGGTTGTATTGTTGGTATGATTGGTTCTTGGAGAGCAGTTAGAAAGTATTTGAAGATATGATGAAGAAGATTTTTAATTTAGGATTTATTGTTCTAGTTCTTAGTTTTCTTTTTTTACCTGTAGTCTCAGCTTCGGAAGATCAACCTACGTTAGGGGAATTAAAGGCTCAATATCAGGCAAAACTTGATGAGAAAGCTCAGAATGAAGCTCAGACAGAAGCTGCAAAGCAAGAGATTGCAGCAAAGGAAGCTGCTATTAAAGAAGTAGAGAAAGAGATTAGTGCTTCGGAGTTGGAGTTAGTAAGAATTCAAGAGGAAATAGAGGCATCGAATGCTGAAATTGAAAGGTTGAAATCGGAAGTAGAGAATGTTTTGCTTTATTTGCAACAAACACAAGGTGAGAATGCTTATGTGGAATATGTTTCTGGGGCTTCTAGTATGACGGATTTAATGATGAGGCTTGCTGTGGTGGAACAAATTACGGATGCTGCTCAGACTTCTATGAAAAATTTGGAAGAAGAAATAAAGAAAAATGAACAACTTAAAGTAGAGGAACAAAATAAGAAAGAGGAATTAGAAAGACAGGCAGAAAATTATAAGGCAGTTATTCAGGCACGTTATAATGATATAGCTTCTTATGATAAATATGCTCTTGATATTGATACTCAAATTGAAAGTTTAAAGACGAAGTTAGATTCGGCTGAAAAAATGTGTTCGTTATATGCATCTTCTAAGGGAGATGACGCGATTATTAGTGTGGATTGTGTAAAGCCTCCAGAATCTACGACAGGGAATTATATTGAAAATGGAGCATGGTTAAAACCTTTAAATTCTGGTGTGATTACGAGTGAGGTTGGTTATCGCTGGGGAAGTTATCATAATGCACTTGATATTGGAGGTAATGCAGAGGGTACACCTGTTTATGCAGCAGCCGCGGGAGTTGTTTCTGGAATGGTTTATAAGTATTCTTGTGGTGGTAATATGCTTTATATTGATGTTGTGGTAAATGGAGTTTCCTATACTACCTATTACTATCATTTATTAAAATTTAATGTTAGTATGGGAGAGACTGTTACGCAGAATACAATTATAGGTTATGTTGGAGGAGGATCTAGTACATCCAGTTTGTATGGTGGGTATGATTATTGTACTACAGGAGCTCATTTACATTTTGGAGTGGCATTAGGGTTTTATAATGGTTATTCTGTTTCTAGTAGTACAGTCATTACACCTCCAGGATTTCCAAATTCCTATGGTTGGCGGTTTACTTCTCGTTATCAAATGTATGGTTAAAAATAGGCTTTTTATAGAGTCTATTTTTTAAAGTGGTTCGAAAAATATGCATTTT
>CAYQKO010000043.1:0-2236 GCA_964418205.1 uncultured Muribaculaceae bacterium | reverse complement strand
CTGTATTATTCCAGTGGAAAGATGAAAAAAATCCTAAGCCTCTTATTGTTATTGGTGCTAGACAAATTGGTAAGACTTATACTATACAGAAGTTTTGTGCAGAAAATTTTAAAGATTATATTTATATCAATTTAGAAAAGGAAGAAGGTATTAAAGAAATATTTGAAAGGTCTTTGGAACCAAGTGTTATTTTATCGGAAATTGAAATCATTTTAGAAAAATCCATTGATGTTTCTCGGACTATTTTCTTTTTTGATGAAGTTCAATGTTCGGAGAGATTCATTACTTCCTTGAAGTATTTTTGCGAGAGTGAAGTGCCTTATCGAATTGTTTGTGCTGGCTCTTTATTGGGAGTGAAATTAAATCGTTTTCAATCCTCTTTTCCAGTAGGAAAGGTAAGAATGGAATATATGTATCCTATGAGTTTTAAAGAGTTTTTGGAAGCTTGTGGGATGAGTAAGTTGATTGAAACGATTGAAGAGCATTATCTTTCCATGGAAAGCGTTAGTAATATGGTTCATGAAAAAGCTTTATTGTTTTATAAGTATTATTTGATTGTTGGAGGAATGCCAGAAGCTGTTTTTGATTTTGTTCAGAAAAATTGTAATATTATGTCTTTTGATAGAATAATTTTAAAAAATATTATTCAAATGTATTTAAGTGATATGAATAAGTATACGATAAATCATAATGAGAGTGTAAAAATAGAAAAGATATATCAAAGTATTCCAAAACAATTAGGAAAGGAAAATCATAAGTTTCAGTATAAGTTTGTGGAAGATGGTGGAAATAAAAGAAAATTTGAAAGTTCTTTGGATTGGTTGGTATCCAGTTCTCTTATTCTTTCTTGCCATAATGTTTCTAAAGTGGAAATTCCTTTGAAAGCTTATAGGATGGATGATGAGTTTAAAGTTTATGTAAATGATGTTGGACTTTTAAATTCCTTGTGTGAATTAAGAGTAACGGATATTATGAATGATGAAAAATTTATGTACAATGGTTTTATTGCAGAAAATTTTGTGGCGAATGAATTACGTAATAAGGGGATTTCTTTGTATTATTGGAAAGGGGCTACTTCCGAAATAGATTTTTTAATAACGAATCCGGATGGTATTATTCCTATGGAAGTGAAATCTGGTAGTAGAACTCAATCAAAGAGTTTAAAGGTATTTATGGATAAGTATCATTCTTTGTATGGGATTCGTTTAAGTACAAAAAATTTTGGTTTTGAAAATCATATAAAGTCTATTCCTTTGTATGCTATATTTTGTCTTGACGAAAAATAAAACAATTAACGGTGTGTGGTTAACTGTTTTATTTCTTTGTGGTTTATAATTATATTGTGTTGTTAGTTTGTTTGTAACTCTTCTTCCACAGTCTTAAAAAACTCTGTCGGTTCGATTTGGAAAAAATTGCAAAGTTTCCGAATTGTTTCTATGGAAGGGTAACGATCAATTAAAGATAAAGTAAGCATATCACTGTAGGCTTGAAAAGTGATATTGATTTGCTCAGCAACATAAGGTCTCGAGTATCCACTTTCGTAGTGGATTCTTCTGAGATTTTGTTTGATTCTTAGATAAAACTCCTGTTGAGAATATTTTTTTTCCATTTTTTTCACACCTTCTCCTTTAATTATTTCGAAACTTATGCTATGATAATATCGTAATAGTTACGATATTTTTTTAAGAATAGATAGTAACTCTTTGATACATAATATGAGTAGGTGTGAAAAAATGAATAGGACAAAAAAGAAAATATTAGGGAGTATTTTAGTATTAATCGTTATTCTAACGATGGTAGGTATTAGTTATGCTTATTGGATGTTAAGCTTTAAAGAAACCAATTTAAATACTGCAACTGTAAGTTGCTTTAACATTACATTTTCTGATGAAAATGCGATTAATTTAACAAAAACTTATCCTATAAGTGATGAAGAGGGTTCCTCTTTAACTCCATATACCTTTACTATAACAAATGAATGTGAAGATTATGCAAGTTATCAAGTAAACTTAGAAGTATTAAATACCACAACAATGAATATAAATTATATCAAAACCATGTTTGGTACCGCAACTGCTTTATTAAATAGTTATGAAGTAGTAAATACTACTTTAGAAGACGCGACTACTTCCTATAAACTTTATACCGGATACTTAGATAAGAAGGAAAGTGTAACTTTTGATTTAAGACTATGGATGGATTATGATACACCTTTAAGTGAGGATGCAATGAATAA
>CAYQKO010000042.1:0-9969 GCA_964418205.1 uncultured Muribaculaceae bacterium | reverse complement strand
CACTTTTTTTCTCTTTTAGCGAAAATACTGTTGATACCAAATACAAAAACAATAAATATTATAAATTTTTCTACCATTATTTTCTTTCTTATTATAATGATTTTCCAATAGTTTTAAAATATATTCCTGGTCAAAAAAATCGGATACAAATTCTTCTTCAAAAGTTGTTTTCACCAAATTATAATACTTTTCTTCACGAATCCATTTGGAAAATGGAACAGGAAATCCGCATTTTCTTCTCTTTGCCCAATTATCTGGAATTGTGTCTTTTGACAAGTCACGAAATAAATACTTTGTTTCTTTGTTTTTTAACAAATATCGATTCGGAATGGTTCTTGCAAAACGAAATACAAAAATATCCATGAGTGGCGTTCTTAATTCAATAGAATGGGCCATACTCATTCGATCAGCTTTCACTAAAATATCTTGAGGTAGCCAAAAATGATAATCAATATACATTTTTTTCGTTACTTCATCTTCCGTTTTCACCTTATCATAATACGGCTTAATAATATCCGATATTGTCTCGCTATTTTTCAAATGATCCGCCAAAATCTTATTAGCTTCGGCACTCTCCATATAACTTCCATGACCAATATATCTTTCATAAAAAGGAAGACCATACAATATTAATGTATTTCTACCTGGAAAATGAGGCAAATGTTTACAAACATTACGAATACCTTTCCGTAAAAATAATGGCAATTTCAAATAAAGACGCAACAAGAAAGGATCATTATACTCATTATACCCAGCAAACATCTCATCAGAGCCTTCTCCAGACAAAGCTACTTTCACTTCTTTTTGAGTTAATTCACTAAGAAAATATAAAGGAACCGTAGACAAATTCGCATGAGGTTCATCGGTATGCCACTCTACTTTTGGTAAAGCCTCAAAAAAATCATCCGCACTTATTTTTTTACGTGTATTTTTTATATTTAATAATTCTGATAACTCTTTTGCATAATCCGTTTCATCAAATCCCTCATAAGAAAAACCTACTGAAAACGTCTTATCAGGTTTAGCTACACTAACAACATAAGAAGAATCCACTCCACCAGATAAATAAGCCCCAACTTCTACATCACTTGTTGTTTGGTGATAATAAATAGAATCTCTAAGAACCTGATTTAATTCAGTTTTCATCTTTTGATAATCTTGATTTTGATTTTTATCAAAAGAAAGTTCAAAATATGGTTTCATATCGAAATGACCATCTTTATAATGAAAGAAATGCCCTGGTTTTAATTTAAAAACATTTTTAAAAAAAGTTTCCTCTTTCACAGAATACTGAAAAATTAAAAACATCTTTAAAGCATCCGTATTTACTTCTTTTTGAAATCCTGGATACTCTAACATAGACTTAATTTCCGATGCAAATAGAAATTTTTCCTTATCTAGATAATAATACATAGGTTTGATCCCAAAATGATCTCTAGCTCCCACCAATTCATGCGTTTTTAAATCATAAATAACAAAGGAAAACATACCTCTTAAACGCACAAATAAATCATCTTGCCACTGTGTATATCCATGTAACAATACTTCCGTATCTGTCTTTGTTTGAAACTCATAACCAAGTTCCATTAATTCTTCTTTCAATGCTTGATAATTATAAATTTCCCCATTAAAAACAATCGCCTTCGATTTATCTTGATTAAAAATAGGCTGACTTCCCCCTTCTACATCAATAATAGATAATCTACGATGTCCTAAAGCAACAAAATCATCTATAAAAAAGCCTTCTCCATCTGGCCCTCGATGTTGAATCACATCTGTCATTTTTTTGATAATTTCCTTTTTCTCTTTCTTTTTTTTCGAATCAATAAAACCTGCAATTCCACACATAAATTACTATCTCCATTTCCATATGAGCAAAACTATTCTTTCCAATAGCTATTTTTATATTCTTTACGATAATTCCACAATCTTCGTTTCATCATGAAAAACCTTTTCACATTTTTATCCAAAGGGCATTCCATAGGTCGAACTCTTTTTTTCCACATAGATAAAGCCTTTTTTTTAAACTGTTCATTAGAAACATAATGCTGAATGATCGTTTTTGGTACAAAAGACAACAAACACTCTTCAGTTAAATCTTGAAATTTTAAAGTTTTTTTGAAAATCAAATCATCCACCATAACCTCTATTAAATTTGCTCCTAACACAGTTAAATAATAACTACTTCGACCTTGACGTGCATTAATCTCTAAAACCTTAAACGTATTATCTTTCTCATCGTATTTCAAATCAAATTCAAAAAAACCATTCATTCCTAAAGTTTCCATAAAACGAATCATATCTTGTTTCATCTTCGTAACATCTGCTTGAAAAGTATTAAATCCATTCATCAAACAAGCAGCATTTCCAACCATGCTTTTACTTCTCTCCTGAATACCTATCTGAGCAAAGCTAATCACCTTTACTTTCCCCATGCGATCTACATAAACAACAGAATCAAATAAATGATCATCCCCACCACCTATAAACTCTTGTAAAATTAAACGATCCTTATATCCAGATTCTTTTATTTTCGAAATGGTTTCTTTTAACTCCTCTTCATTTTCCAACTTATAAATTTTATTTTTTCCTTCAAAACTCAAATGATTATATTCTACTACATTAGCAGGTTTTACAATCATGGGATAATTCATACTAGGAAACAAAGTATCTTTCGTTACATCAAAATAATAAGTTTCTGGAAACACCAATGCTGATTTTTTATAAGTTTTATAGAACTTTTCTTTATTGGTTAAAGTGAACAATACTTTTTCATCCTGAGAAAAATACACGAAATTCTTTGCCAACTTTTTTCGATTTCTAGCCAAAAAGATAGAATAAGTCTCATTCGTACTAACTGTCAAAATTTTAAAATCTTCATATTCCTTCGCATACAGATTCATTTTCTTAACAAAATGTTCTTCATTCCACAAATCTGGATCATATTCAATCGTTAAAATATTGGAATACTTCGTAAAAGCCAATCGAGACTTTCCAATCAAATGTGCTTTTTGATGTGTATATTCATATGCACAACGTGCCATATAATAAGCATTTGCATCACTCCCAATAATTAAAACTTTAAACTTTTCCATGAAAGCCTCCTTTAATAATATATTTCCTCTATCTCTTCTTTTCTTTGATGAACTCTTACTACTCGATTACTAATATCATTGAATAAGTGATAGGCATTTTTCCCTACTCGTTGGCATACTAATTTCACTGGAAGATGCTCTCCTATAATCTCCACTTTACTACCAACAGAAACAAATTCTTTACTAAAAACCATAATCATATCCATAGAATCAGAAACAATGGAATAATAATTATTTTCAATCCAAACGCTTTTATAAGCCTTAGTAACTCCATCCGCATAACCAACAGGAATCGTTAAAATATATCCCTCCTCGTCCATTTCTTTTATATTATATCCAACCATATCATTTTCACTCACTTTTCGAATACTCATGACAACGGAATACAAAGAAAATGCTGGTTTTACATTCAAATCATTTTCCAAAATGGTCAAACTACAATGATGCTTCTTTTGTAAAATACTTCTTTTGAAACTTCTAATTTTTCCTTTCAAAGAATTATCTTTCATATGACTTTGGGAAAAACCATACATTACAATTCCTAACCGAATACCATTGCAAAAAGTAAGTTTTGGATGCTGAACCAAAGATAAACTTCTTCCCAAATGAACAATTGGAATACTTTGTAAATCAATATCCGAAGTCAAATCCAAAAAACATTCCACTTGTAAGTCATAATACGGATCCATCACACCAGAAGTAGCAAAATGCGAATAAATTCCCTCTAAAATACAATCTTTATTTTCGCGGATTAGTTTTACTGCTTTATTAAGACTTTCTTTCTCATAAAAGCCTAATCGATGCATCCCAGTATCTACTTTCACATGTATTTTAATTTTCCCATACAATTCCATTTTCAAAAGTTGTTTTAAATAATCCAATGACTCCACGGTAATTGTAATATCATTATTTAATATATCATCAATAAATTCTAAATCAATGGGTTCTAAACATAAAATTGGAGTATTCCTATCATACTTTCGAACAAGAAGTGCTTCTTCTAAAGAAGATACTGCAAAATAATTAATTCCTCCCGCTTTTAAATCAATAACACACTTCATTCCATGATGATAAGCATTATTTTTGACAACACCAAAATAGTATTGATAATCTGGATATTTCTTACGTATTTCTTGAACATTGTTTTTTAGTTTTTCTCCATCTATCCATGCGTATGTCTTTCTTTGCATCATATCACCAACTTTCTATTTATTATAATAACAAAAAAGGAAAGAAATTTATAGAGGTAGTCCACTTTATTTACAATCGTTTTTCCCTTTTTTTCTTATCCAAATAAATACTAGAATTCCTACTATGAACAAGCAAAAAATACCTAGAATACTCCATGAAAGAAAAGAAAGATTCTTTTCTTCTTTCGTATCCACAGTTTTTTCTACTTCTTCAAAGTCATCTTCTTCCATGATGGCCTTTTCGAGCCGATTTATCGTTAGCTTATATTCTCTTACAGAGCTATCTTCCGCTGTGACAAGAATAGAGATGGGATTTGCTCCAACTTCTAAATCTACTTCCTCTTCCATTTCTATAGTTGATGTTTCATCTTCTTGAAGTGCGGTTATTCTTAAGTGATCCACTTCATATTCCACATCCAAAGAATACTCTAAAGTTTCTTTATCAAATGCAAATGGAATCTCTTCTATCTTTAATTCTTTCAAAAAATTATTACTAGATTTCACAACTGGTGTACTGTTATCATTCGTGGTAGAAAAAGAACTAGAACTAGAAGAATTCTGATTTGTGGAAGTACTCGGTGTTTCCCTAGGTTCTGTTACATAAATATAACCGATTACATTCTCCAACTTACCATTTTCCTTGGAATACTCACAAGTAGTCTCTTCCATCACCTTAAAAGAATCACATAAATATTCATCTTGTTCATTTGTTGTATTGTTTTTAATACAATCTCTCCATAAAGCATATTCCTCATCTGTCATTTCGCGATAGCAAGTTTTGGAATCCCATACATAAACTACTCCATTATTTGTGTGATCTACAAAAGCCACATGACCATACTCCAAATAATTATCTAAAACAATAATGGAGTTTGCTTTTGGTTCACTTCCTACAGAAAAACCAGCATTTTTTGCATCATTATACCAATCTCTTGCATTTCCAAATCCAGGAAGAGCTATACCAGTTCTATCATAGGTTTGCTGCCAAGCCATCCAAGTACAATTTACGTCACCCCATGAAGTTGTCTTTGCATAAGGGTTGGTGGAAGCAGAAACGAAAAGAAAAGGAAAGAAAAATCCTAAGGCAAACAAGATAATAAATCGAGTTTTCTGTTTCATAAGCCTCACCGCTTTCTTATTCTCTAGATGCTGCAATTTCTTCAATCGTTTTTTCTTGTTTTTGAAGTAAAGCTTGACTCGTCCAAGTAGAAGTAAGTCCAAAATCAATATAGATAAGTTGCCCTGACATATAAGAACAAATATCGCTTCCAACAATAACCATAGGATAACCCATGTCTTCTGGTTTTGCAGCATATCCATTCCAGCTTTTCAAGAAGATATTCGAAATCATTTCTTCTCCTTCTTTTGCATCTCCAGTTGGACTTGTAGATTTATTAAAATCTTCGGTTAATCCCGTCGTAGTATCTCCAGGATTGATAGCATTTAGTCTTATTCTTTTGTGAATAAATTCCTCTGACATACATTTATAGGTGACATAGGACTCTAAACATTGTTTTGCAAAAACATAAGAGCTCTCGATTAACTTTGGATGATTTTCATACCATGTCATTGCCTCTTCCCAAGTCTTCAAATTAATAAGTTCCACTGCCTCTTTATAAACTTGTTGCCATCCAAACCCACCAACAGAAGAAATAAAGGTAACAGATCCATGTTCTGTAACTCGATTTAAAAGTCTTTCTACCATATACTTTTGACTATAAAAGTTCACTTTTTGAACCAGTAATTCATTTCCAGGAAACGCTGCAATCCCATGACATAAAAAGATGGCATCAATTTTTTCTGGCAACTTTTCTACTACTTTATCAATCTCTTCTTTTTTACTTAAATCTGCTTGAAAAGATTCTTTTACAGATAAATCAATTGGATTTCTATCAATTGCATATACATTTGCTCCCAAAAGAAGCAATAATTCTGTCGCAGATTTACTCATACCAGAAGCAGCCCCAGTAATTACAACATTCTTTCCTTCATATCCAAATAATTGTTTTAAATTCATTTATATTCCCACTTTCTATATACGATTTTATTATAGCACGAAAATGGTTTATATTTTCTATTTTTTAAAAGAAACCTCTAATGTTGTTAGTCCAGATAACGAACTTGCCATTATCTTTCCACGATGATTTTCCACAATATTCTTAGCAATTGCAAGTCCAAGTCCATAACGATTTTCACTTCTGCTACGTGACTTATCTACCCGATAGAACCGTTCAAATATTTTTTCTTCTTCTCCCTTTGGAATTTCATCTCCTGTATTTTGAATCTGCATCTTAATGGCATTATTCGTAGTGTAAAGAGATGTGTAAACCGTCTCATTTTCTTTCGAATGCTTCACTGCATTATCTAATAAAATTTCAATCAATTGTCGAATTTGATTTTCATCCATAGACATGAATACATTTTCTTCTATCTTATATTCCATTTTTATGTTTTTTTCAAATGCAATTCCTTCAAATGCTAAAACAGCTAATTCTACTACTTTGGATAAATTGGAATAGGAAAAGAGTTGAGTTTCTTCCCTTTCACTCATAGAAAGATCTAATAAATCGGTAATCAATAAATTCATTCGTTCGGCTTCTTCACGAATATTTTTCATCCATTTTTGTTCGTGGTTTTTTTCAAATGCTTCACTACTTGAAATAATCACAGAAAGTGGTGTTTTTAATTCATGGGATGCATCTTCAATAAACTCTTTTTGACGTTCAAAAGATAACTTAACTGGTTTTATAATCCAACTAGTAATTAACTTAGAAATCATTAGAATGACAATTTCAAGCAAAAGAAACAGACAGGTAGAACTTTTAAAAGATTGAACTAAGGACTTCCTGACTTTACTATTATCGAATAAAATAAGTGATTCTCCCTTTTGATAAAGATAAGAATAACTTTCAAAATACAAAAGTCCAATATGCTCTTCTTTTAAATTTTTACTTTCCAACACCTCAGTAGCCAAATTACGTATTTCACTATCGGATTGTTCCTCATTCGAATGATTGATTACATCTTTGATAGAATCATTCGAATCTAACAGAATCGTATAGATTACCGAATCCATAAATTTCACGTTTTCATTAAGTTCCAACTCTTTGTCTTTTTCCATATCTTTGGAAAGAATCATTTTTTCTCCTGTAGTTTTTTTATTATTGGATGCAAGATGTAGAGCATTTTGAATCGAATGATATTGTTCCACATAATTTTGAATATGAAATACCAGGATAAAACTAATCACAGAAAAAGTTAAAATAATTAGAATCGTAAAAAATACTTTATTTTTTAATTGTTTCATCTTTTACTCCCATTTTATAACCTAAGCCTCTCACAGATTTAATCACAACATTAGATTCAATTGCTTTTAACTTTCTTCGAATAAAAGACAAATAAGCTTCTAAATTATTGGATTCCATAGAGTTATCTATTCCCCATACTTTATCATAAATTTGATTTTTTTCCAAAATACACTCTGCATTCTTCATAAAGTACTCTAATAGTTGAAATTCCTTACATACCAAATCCACTGTTTCATTGGTTTTGATACAAGTTAGTTTGGATTTTGTACAATCCAAAGACAAGTCTCCAAACTCCATGATGTGTTGTTTATGAAAAGGCTTATCATTTTTCAATTGAACGTTTACTCTGGCAACAAGTTCATCTAAATGAAAGGGTTTTGTTAAATAATCATTGGCTCCATTTTCGAATCCATTTAATTTATCTTGTAAAGTAGACTTTGCAGTAAGCAAAATAATTTTACTTTGAATTTCTTGCTCTCTTAATTTCTTTAGGATATCTAATCCATCCATAGATGGCAACATCACATCTAAAAGAATCAAATCATAAGTATTCGAAAGGGCACGTAAATAAGCATCTTCCCCATCTTCCTCTATATCTACTACATATTTTTCTTGTTTCAATCGAGAAGAGATTACATCTGCTAGATTATATTCATCTTCCACTACTAAAATACGCATACTTACCACCACTTCCAATATTACCATAGATTTCTAAAAGAAGGATTAAAAAAACAAAAAAGAACTATTTTTAAACGTTCTTTCCTTTTATTTTACTAAAATTGCTTATTGTTAGCAATTTTTTCCAATATAATTGCAACACCATCAGAATCATTATTTGAAGTAACATAATCTACTTTTTCTTTTATATCTTTTGAAGCATTTTCAACAGCTATACTAACATTGGCAACTTCAAACATTGAAAGATCATTTTTATCATTGCCTATTGCAAAAGTATTTTTAAGAGGTATACTAAAATAATCGGCTAAAAACAATAAAGCATTCCCTTTAGATATATCAATATTCGCTACACTAAACCATTTTTCATAGTATGTATCTTCCTTGGAAATTTCATCAACTATTTTAACGTTGTATTTTAGAATTAACGTTCTTATTTTATTTATTGAATCAATCTTTTCATCTATAAACATACATTGCTTTACATTTAATGATTTAATTTGGTTTATATAATTATTATTATCAAGTAATATTTGATTATTATTTCGAGGCTCTTTAGTAACATAATCATAGTCATCAATTGATATGATTAATCTTACATCTTCTTGATAAGCTATCTCAACAAATTTAATTACATCTTCTATTTTAATATATTTATTATATAAATTTTTATTTAAATTCATATCATATATTTCCGCTCCATTTGATGAGACAACAACTTTACTAGCATTGGATTTTTTAACAATATCAGTTGCTAAATATCTTGGGCGTGATGTTGCTATTATAACTTTATTTCCTATTACAAGGTTCTTTTTAATTGCTTCCTTAGTTCTACTAGTAATCTCTCCCTTAGAATTTATTAATGTATCATCGCTATCCAAAAAAATTAATTTATTATCATTCTCAATTTTTCTAACAAATAACTCTTTATCAGAAACACATTCAATATTTAAACTTTTTAATAAATCTATTAATTTTTCATATTTTGTATTTAAAGGAATATAGGCAATGAACGGATACCTTTGATAATGAATAAAATGTTTTTTTATTCTAGCTTGTTCATTTTTTAAAGTATTATTTTCATCATAATAATATATAAATAGATTTTTGGTTTTTTTAATATATTCAGAAGAAAATTTTGATAAATCATATGAAAATCTTATCGGAATAAGTTCATAGTTATTGTTAAGTAAATTATTTATAACAAATTCTTCATCTTCTTCAATATACATTACTGTTTTCTCGCAATTAATATTTTGCATTTCATTAAAAATATCATAATCTTCCATAGTTACCTCATATTCAAATATTTATCCCAAACAAGTATCATATCATCTAAAGCTGAATTATTCTCTTTAGTTGTTTTTTTATTTTCTATTAATATATTTTTGAGTTTGCTAGATTCTGTATAAACGCATTCATATTTTTCTTCTATTTCATTTTTATCTAAAGATCTTTTATCAATATCGTAAACATAGTCTCCATTAATAATATAATAATATATTTCTGCTAAACGATTTCTACCACTATTATGATAATTTTTGCAATAATATTTAATACAAAAAAATGGCTCTAAATCATATGTATTTATTTCAATTCCCGTTTCTTCTAATATTTCTCTTTTTAAGCCTTCATTTAAGGTTTCGTTTTCTTCTAAATGACCTCCTGGAAATTCATAATGAGACAATCCATTGGAATAGC
>CAYQKO010000041.1:0-10026 GCA_964418205.1 uncultured Muribaculaceae bacterium | reverse complement strand
ACTAATTTGACCATTACTATTTTTACTGGTGCATTTAAAAATTCATTTGAATAATTGAAAATATAAAAATCATTTTCTTGAAAATAGAAATAGAACATGTTAAAATACAAATAGAAAGACGAAGAACATATCTTAGTAACAATTTTATCACCTTTAAAGAGAGAAAGTATCTTGGCTGTAAATACTTTTAAGAAAATAAAATAGTGAATTTCAATATGGGAGTTTTATCGTAATTCTGCGTTAAAGAAAAAAAGTGTATAGGTAACTATAAAATAAGGTGGTACCACGGGTAATCTCGTCCTTATGTTTATAGTTTTTTTATTTTGATAGAAGTGATGCTAATATCAAAACGCATCTTTTTAAATAAAAACGAAGAAACAAGTGAGGAAAGAAGAGGAAAAATATGAATGAAATAAAAGAAAATATCCAAAAGGAAATAAAAGGAACAACGTCAATCAACGAATTAAATGAGTTAAAGGTAAAATACTTAGGAAAAAAAGGTATAATTACCGAATTGAGTAGTAAGATTAAAGAAGTACCTGTGGAAGAGAAAAAAGAATATGGGAAAAAAGTAAATGAACGAAAAACAGAGTTTATGGAGCTTTTTGAAGCAAAGAAAAATCAATTGGAACAAGAAGAATTAACAAAAAAATTAGAAAATGAAGCCATAGATATTACTCTTCCAGCAACACAAATACGCGTAGGAAGCCCCAATATTTTAGAAAAGTTAGTCGAAGAGATTGAAGAATTATGTATGAGTATGGGTTATGATGTAGTGGACGGTCCCGAAATCGAAGAAGACAAATACAACTTTGAACTACTAAACATTCCGAAAGGACATCCTGCTAGAGATGCTCAAGATACATTCTACTTGAAAGAGGATGAAATCTTATTACGTAGTCAAACATCCCCAGTTCAAGTAAGAACAATGCTTCAAAATAAAGGAGAAAGACCTATTCGGATGATTTGTCCTGGAAAAACTTATCGAAGAGATGATGACGATGCGACCCATTCTCATCAATTTATGCAAATTGAAGGACTATTAGTAGATAAAGACATTCATTTAACAGACTTAAAAGGAACATTTGATGTCATTGCTAAAAAATTATTTGGAAAAGATACCAATGTGCGTCTTCGTCCAAGCTATTATCAATTTACCGAGCCATCTGTAGAATTAGATATTAGTTGTTTTAATTGTAAAGGAAAAGGATGTAATATCTGTAAAAATACTGGCTGGATTACAGTCGCAGGAGCTGGAATGGTTCATCCAAATGTCTTAAGAAACTGTGGTTACGATCCTTCCATTTGGAGTGGGTTTGCCTTTGGATTTGGAGCTGAAAGACTAGCCATGCTAAAATATGGTATAACAGATATCCGAACCTTCTATATGACAGACTTAAGAAGTAGTAAAACATTTGATAGAAAGGAGAAAGAAAATGATTAGTTTAGAATGGGTGAATGACTATGTTGACATTACAGGATTAGATCCTCAAGAACTAGCTCAAAAAATTACAGTGGCTGGAATAAATATTGAAAAAGTGATAACCAATCACATTGATAATTTAGTAATTGGAGAAGTATTAGAATGCACTGCACATCCTGACAGTGATCACTTACATGTTTGCCAAGTAAATGTAGGGGAAAAAACTTATCAAATTGTTTGTGGAGCTCCAAACGTACGGAAAGGTATTAAAGTAATTGTCGCATTACCAGGAGCCGTTTTGCCAGGAGGCTTTGAAATGAAAAAAAGCAAAATTCGTGGGGAAGAATCCAATGGAATGATATGTGCTTTATTTGAATTAGGATTAGAAGAAAAAAGCGAAGAAAACTATAACAAAGGCATTTATGAATGTGACTCCTCTTTAGAAGTAGGAACAGATGCCTTAAAAGCACTAGACTTAGATTCCTGTGTTTATGAACTTGATATTCACAAACATCGTAACAACGACTGTTATTATCATATTGGTTTTGCTTATGAAGTAGCCGCAATCTTAAATAAGAAAGTAACCTTACCAGCATTAGATTACAATATGACAAAAGACAGCATAGAAAATCATTTTTCACTAAAAGTGGAAACAAACAAATGTCCATACTATTTAGCTAAAATGGTAACGGATGTGAAAATTAAAGAATCTCCGAAATTTATTCAAAAAAGACTATTGGATGCTGGGATGCGTCCAATCAACAATGTTGTCGATATATCAAACTATGTTATGCTAGAATTTGGGCAACCTCTACACTTTTTTGATAAAGAGAAATTAGGGAGTAAAATCCTAGTAAGAGATGCGAAAGAAAAAGAAAAAATTATAACATTGGATAATAAAGAACGTATTTTAACCAAAGAGGATATCGTGATTACAAATGAAAAAATTCCTGTTTGTATTGCAGGTGTCATGGGTGGGTTGAATACGGATGTAGATGAAAACACCAAAACCATTTTAATTGAAAGTGCCATCTTTGATTCCGTAAGCATTAGAAATACGGCAAATCATTTAAACTTAAGAAGTGAAGCATCCATTCGATATGGGAAAGGACTAAATTATGAATATACAGAAATGGCTTTAAATCGTGCTTGTCATTTACTAGAAAAATATGCAGACGCGAAAATATTATCTGGTATTATAAAACATGACAAAATGGATAAAACAGAAAAACAAGTAGTTTTCAAGGCCGAAGATGTCAATAATTTACTAGGCATAGTGATTGATACAAAAGATATGGAAGTAGAATTAAATAGATTAGATTTTCCATACACATTAAAAAATGACACATTTACGGTAACCATTCCAAAAAGGAGATTAGATATCGATCCAAATGTCAATGATATTGCGGAAGAAATTGGTAGACTTTATGGTTATCAAAATTTAACTTCAACATTACCAAAAGTTCCTATCAAAAAAGGGGAATATATTGGTGATGTTGCATATCGTAAATTTATATCCAAACGTTTAAGAACCTTAGGACTTACCGAAACCAAAACATACACTTTAGTCTCACCAAGCATGGCCAAAGAATTTAATTATGAAAAGAAAAATCCTGTTATTTTACCAAATCCAATGAGTATTGATAAATCCGTAGTAAGAACAACTTTAATCCCATCTTTGATGAATATTTATAACTATAACAAAGCTCGTAAAGTAGAAGATGTTTTCCTATATGAAATTAGTAAAACATATGATGAAACCTTAACAGAAGAATCCAAAATTGCGGGATTACTAAAAGGTATATATATGAAATCAACTTGGAATGGAAATATAAAAGTAGATTTCTATATCGTAAAAGGTATTGTAGAAGATATATTAAACTCATTAGGATTTCAAAACCGTTATACATTTGAGAAAAATAGAATTCCAGACCTTCATCCAGGTATCTCAGCCACTATCCTATTAGATAAAGAACCAATCGGTATCATCGGGCGGATTCATCCAAATAAATTAAAAGATGAAGTTTATATATTTGAACTATCTTTAACAAAATTAATGCGAACAGTAAAACCAATAAAATATAAAGAAGCTCCGAAATATCCAAGCATTGAAAAAGACATGGCATTTATAGTAAAGAAAAATATTGAAGCAGGAGATATCATAAACATCATAAAGAAAAAGGGTGGAAGAGTATTGACAGATATCAGTGTTTTTGATGTATATGTTGGGGAAAAACTAGCTACAGATGAAAAATCTATCGCATTCAAATTAACCTTTATGGATCCAAATAAAACTTTAACAGATGAAGAAGTAATGAATGTATTTCATACAATCATTGATGGAGTAGAAAAAGAATTTAATGCAACTTTAAGAGATAAATAAAACTCTAAAGTTGTTTTTCTTTTGTAGAATACCAACAAGAAGAAAATATTCCCCTCAAAATTAACTTTGATACGTGTCACATTTTGTCGAACGATTTTTTGAAAGAAAAAAAGGAAAATGGATAGTATCTTTTGTATATGTAGGTAGGAGATGAAAAAATGAAAAAATATATTTTAACACTAGCTATACTAGTACTTTTTAATGTGATGAACGTAAAAGCCGCGACCTTCACATCATCATTTATTGGAGGATATCACTATGTTGACAGCGAAGGAAGATGGGGAGATTTTGAAATGTTTTATCGAACCGACAACAATAAAATAGTTTACTGCATCGAACCAGGAACCTCTTTAACAAGTGAAGAATACGAAGAATATAAAAATTTGAGTTTCGAAGAGTTAGCCAGCAAAGTAGGGTTAACAGAAAATCAACTAAATTTGATTAGTTTATATGCTTATTATGGATATGGATATCAAACCCATACAAGTACAACGTGGATTGTCGCGACACAGGCTAAAATCTGGGAAGTTTTAGGAAGAAGTTTTCAATTTACAAGTCAAAACAATCCATCGAACCCTTGGGAATATGTGATTAATACACCAACTGAAATAAAAAGTGCAATGAATGCCTTAGATGCTTTAGTAAAAAAATATCTATCACTAATGGAAGATTTGAATAATGAACATTATGATATTTTAATTGGCGGGGGAGTTACGATTAAAAATAACAATTTAAATAATTTTGATTTAATAACTTCCGATGAATATGTAGTTTTAGAAAATGGAGTTTTAACAATTTCTCCAACAGCAGCCAAAGATTTAACAGAAATTACTCTAAAACTAAAAGAAGATTCCTCATGGGCAGAAGAATTTATTGTATACCATTCCGATAACGGACAAGACTTATTCCAACCAGGAAATTTAAAACAAACAATTTCCTTCACCTATAGTGTTCTATCAGGAAGTGTAAGAGTATACAAATATGATTCAACAAGCAAAAGTTGTCAAACAAGTGGGACGGCTTCCTTAGAAAATGCAGTTTATGGAGTATATAAAAGTAGTGGTACTCTTGTAGGAAAAATAACGATTCAAAACTGTACAGCAACTATGTCTGGATTAGCAACAGGAAGTTATTATATTCAAGAATTAGAAAGCCCATATGGCTATGCATTAGATACAAAAAAATATTATTTTAGTATCAATAGAACAAATATAGAAGAAGAACAAATTTTAACAGTATATGATGTCCAAAAAGAAATAGAAGTAAAAATAAATAAAAAATATTTGGAAGAGAATGATATTTCTTTACCAGAAAGTGGAGCAACTTTTGATATTGTAAGTAATACTACCAATGAAGTGGTGAAAACCATTACAACAGATATCAACGGAAATGCTAGTACCAAATTACCATATGACACTTATACACTCATTCAAAAAAATGGAAAAGAAAACTATATCTTTTCGGAAAACCAAACATTCACCATTGATGATACAACAAACGAAATTAGTATCAATTTAGTGAATGAACCATATGTTGCTGGAGTTACTCTGTATAAATATAATAAAAATACCCAAAGTTGTACCTCCATCGGAACCGCCTCCTTAGAAAATGCAGTTTATGGAGTTTACAAAAAAGATGGTACACTCGTGGAAAAAGTAGTCATTCAAAATTGTACAGCCAGCGCTTCTGGATTAGTTTTGGGAGATTACTACATCAAAGAAATAGAAAGTCCCTATGGTTATGAACTAGACGAAACAGAATATTCTTTCACCTTAACAAAAGAAAATACAACGAAGAATTTAGAATTAACTTTGTATGACATTCCAAAAGAAATAGAAATAAAAATAAACAAAAAATATTTGGAAGACGAAAATATCACTTTGCCAGAAAGTGGGGCAACTTTTGATATTGTAAGTAATACCACCAACAAAGTGGTGAAAACCATTACAACGGATAATGATGGGAATGCAAGTGTTACTCTTCCATATGACAGTTATACACTCATTCAAAAAAGTGGGAAAGAAAATTATATCTTTTCGGAAAATCAAACATTCACCATTGATGATACAACAAAGGAAATCAATATCAATTTAATCAATGAACCTTATAAGAAGAAAATTAGATTAATCAAAGTAGAGAAAGACACCGATAAAAGAATTTTTGAAGCAAATATAGAATTTAGAATTTACGATGTAGTTAGACAAAAATATGTATGCGAAGATGAAACTTGTACCTATAAAACGAACATGTTTGGAGAGTTCATTACAAAAGAATTATTTCCTTCTACATATATCATTGAAGAAGTAAAAAAAGAAAATAAAGGATACCTATGGAGCATTGAAAAAATTGTTGTAGAATTAAATCAAAATAGTGAAGATATCACAATTATAAGATTTTCAAATGAAAAAGTTTTAGGGAAAATCATTGTTTATAAAGCAAATGAAGACAAGATGACCTTAGAGGGAGTAGAATTTGCATTATATGCAAGTGAGACAATTTATGATGTAGATAAGAAAGTACTTTATGAAAAAGGTGAATTAATCACTACCCAAAAAACAGATATGTACGGTCAAATTATTTTTGAAAATTTACCACTTGGAAAATATTACATCAAAGAAATAAAAGCATTAAGTAATTATTTATTAGATGATACATGTTATGAAATTGAATTGAGTTATATAGACGAAGATACAAAGATAGTAACCACTGAACTTTCCTTGATAAACTATCAAGTTCCAAACACATTAAAAAATGCATCGGTTACCTTGCCAATCATAAATCCTATTTATATAACAGAGGGAATAATTTACAATGAAAAGAAAAATCATTCTAATAAGTATTCTAATTAGTGGAATGCTTTTCTTTTTTTCCTTTGAAGAAAATCATACAATAGAAAAAGAAAATGAAGAAAAAATAAATGAATTCTTTACACAAAGTGAACAAACAACTACAACCACAACAAATGTATCAAATACTTATTTGGGTGTTTTAGAAGTACCTACAATAAATCTAAAACAAGGGTTTTATAATTACAACTCAAAAGAAAATAACGTCGACAAAAATATAGAACTAATTAGTAAAAATTGTAATCCTAAAGACAATTGCTTATTTATTTTAGCAAGTCATTCTGGTACTAGTAGCATCTCTTTTTTTAAAAACTTAGACAAATTAAATAGAAATGATACAGCTATATTATATTATGAACAAGAAAAATATACTTATCAACTAACCGAAATAATATATCAAGAGAAAAATGGAACGATAAGCTTAAGAAACCAAGGAATGTCAGAACTTATACTAACCACTTGTAATAAAGAAGATGATAACATTCAAAATATTTATAGGTTTGTAAGACAATAAAAAAATTCGAGTAACTCTCGGATTTTTTGCTTATCGAACAAAATTATTTTAACTCTGTTGCAGTATCAAATGTAGGGTGTGATGATTTATCTTCACAAGATAATTTCACAGAATAACCTTTTCCTGTTTTAACATTATAAATTAATACATAATCATAATCACACATAAAATCAGTTAAAGTTCCATAAGACATTAAATTATTATCATCCTGAGGTTTGGAAGCAAATTCAGAATTCGAAACATTTAAAAATCTATAATCGGAATACGTTTTGAAATAAGTCTGCAAATCATCATTTGCTTTACATTCCCAACTATCCGTATTTTCTTTCGTACATTGTTCCACAAGATGATTTAAATCGGATACAACATCTGAACTTGATTTTGAATCATTACTTTCGCATCCAGTTACTCCAACTAATACACTAACACATAACACCCCAACCAATGTTTTCTTAATCATTATTCTCTCACTCCTTTTGAATATAGTAACAAATTTCTAACGAAAAGTCATCACTTAAAAATCACAATTTTGTCAATTATATTGGAGAATAAATTGATTTTTAGTATAAAAAAATGAATCACACTACTAACTAAAAATTATCACAATTTTAGTTAGAAGCTTTTTTCATTTTCAATTGACTTAATAGGAAGAATAATCCAATGAATACAAATACCAAACTGACAATTTGATTCATGGATAAGAATTTACCAATATGGCTCATTCTTAAGTAATCTAGCAAAAACTTGAATTACAAATAGTTGACCGATGATTCTATTATTAGGTTTATTTTTTTCACTTTATTATATTCATGAGTTTGGCGTTCAATTGTTTTTATAATCATTTAATAGTATACTTTTTATAGGGAATATCAGTTGTTGAGTGTCTACCTCTAATCTTTATAGAGAGGAGGTTTGAGAGATTTGAAAAAACGTGAATACAACATAAAGTTGCTTCGCTATATATCACTCATTTTACTACTCTTAACCTTACTGGTTTTAGTAATAAAAAAAATGACACTCATTCGCTAGAATAAGTGTCTAATTCAACATATATCAGGTAGACACTCAACTCGAAAAAATTGAATGTTCCCTTTTTTAATTTTATGCAAGTTTCCTTGACATATTCATAATAGCATATTTTAAAACCCTTGTCAAAAATCAACCCCCTAAATTCCTAAATTATTTAATTTTTTAGACAGCACCTCTTTATTTGTTTAATAGCCAATCTATAATATTTTTATGTATAATCCCATTTTCAGACAAATTAAATTCATCTAATGATAATACATATTTTGGATAATTATCGTTTATGCTTTTGAAGGCACCAAATTCTCTTTCTCTTGTGGACTCATTATCACCAATCTCATAGCATACTTGATAATACTCTTTGCTTTCATCTTTTAATGCTATAAAATCTATTTCACAATTTTCAAATGTGCCAATCTTAACAGAGTATCCTCTATACAATAATTCATTATATACAATATTTTCAACGTATGCACCTAATTGTTCTTTTTTTGATGTGTTTTTGATTCTTCCTAAACCTAAGTCAGTGAGATAGTATTTATATTTACCATTAAGGATTCTTTTTCCACGAACATCATATCTATCTAACTTTTGAATTAATAATCCCTTACACATATATTCCATATAGTTATATATTGTTTCCTTAGAGACTGTTCTATTATCATTCTTTTTTAAGTAAACTGATAAGTTTTCAGCAGAAAACGATTGAGATGAAGTAGACATAATATATTCTATAATTCGATTAAATAAATCTAAATCAGATATTTTAAATCTTTTAATAATATCTTTCATTACGATAGAATCATAAACATCGGATAAATAGGTTCTTATTTGATCTTCTTCATTAAATCTGAATCTTTGTGGAAGACCACCCCATTTCATGTAATTTAAAAATGCTTTCTTATAATCATCTGGATTTAATAATTCACATACTTCATTGAAAACAAATGGCCCAATATAAAAACTTACATATCTACCTGATAGATAGGTTGACAAGTCACTTGATAATAAATCACTATTTGATCCTGTAATAAATATAGATACATTTTGCGTTGCTTTAAGGGAGTTTATTGTTTTCTCCCATTGATTAACATTTTGAATTTCATCAAATAGTAAATAGTACTTTTTATTGTCAATCATTTGCTTAATAATGAACTCGTTGAAATCTTTAAAATCTTTTATGTCAGAATAAGATACATCCTCAAAGTTTATATAGATAATATGTTCTTTGTCAGTTTTTTTAACTAATTCTGTTTTGATTTGTTTAAGCAAAGTAGATTTTCCACATCTTCTAATTCCAGTCATAACTTTAATTAAATCTTCATCAAAGAATGGCCTAATTTCATCTAAATATTTTTCTCTTTTTATTTCATTATCCATATTTCTCATCCCCTCTAACAGGATTATATCATTATATTTTTAAATTGTCAATTTTGTACGTTACATCGTACAAAAACAAAAAAATTAGCTTTTTTGTACGATGAACATATGAACCATCTTTTATAAATATTCCACATCTATACCAAGCATTTTAATATATTCAAGTGACTTATGAAATGAAATATGAAAAAATGAATCCATTTCTGAATTAGTTATCCATCAAAACTCGAAAAGTTCGAGTTTCCTATCATAATGGTGCGATATAAGAGTCTATTTTGAACACTTATATCTATAAAGAACAAACTAATAAATATCAGTTCTATATATAATAGACTTCTTGCGTAACTTAATGAAAGGCAAAAATTATAAAAGGAACAAATTAATAAAAATCGCGAATAAAATGTATGAATGCGACTTCTATAACGTTCCGATAAAATCCTAAAAATTTTCAATT
>CAYQKO010000040.1:0-10196 GCA_964418205.1 uncultured Muribaculaceae bacterium | reverse complement strand
TTTCATACCTGAAAGGCTTTTTCTAATATTTATTCAGACTCAGTTGGATCCTCAATGGAAAGTTCGACTTGTTCTAAAGAATATATTCCATCATGAAAAGTATAACTATATCTATAAGTCGTACCATGATTCAACAACTCATCCATTTCTTCCTCAACAAAATCACCAATTAAAGTACCATCTAATTTATATGCTTTATCATCTACCTTCTTCATAACTGTTACATCCATAATCGCACCGGTTTCAGAATCTGTAAAACCAAATAATTTAGAATAATAATTATCATTTTGACATGCGTTGTGAAGCATATCATCCGTAACTAAAATTGCATCACCAGCAGAAAGATCCCACGTAATAGCGCCCTCACAATCCTGCATTAAAATTTCGTAAAGGGATTCTACTTCTTCCGTTGTAATACCATTCGATTCAACTACCCCATCCCCATCCGCATCTTTATGACTAAATGCATAAATGCAAATACATATCACAATTAGTACAACTACAATAACGATTCCAACGATAGCATATTTTTCATTCTTTTTCATAATCTTCTCTTCCATCCTTACATAGTAATTGTACATAATTTCCCATAAAAAGTCTAGATTTTTTAAATCAACGCATAAAAATTGTTGCTTGGACAAGTAAATGCAATTTTGATAAAAAGTTGTAGTAAGAAGGATGAATTTTTTCCATCCAATACCATGCTATCTAGCATTTAAATAGTTAGTGGCATAAATTGCCGCGACGGTTCCATCACAAGTAGCCGTCGTGAGCTGTCGAATTGGTTTATCTCTAACATCTCCAGCTAAGAATAAGCCAGAAACAGAAGACTCTAAGGCATACCCTTTCGAATCAAAACTCTCTAAATCTTTTAACAAAGACAGATTGGGAGTAGATCCAATGGCCACAAAAAGTCCATCCGTAGAAACTTCCATTTTCGTGCCATTTTTATCCAAAATGATTTTTTCCATTTTTTCTTCTCCTACAATTTCTTTTACTACCGCATTATATATAAATTCCACATTTTCTTTTTCCTTCACCATAGAAATTTTTAAAGGCTCCGCCCTTAAATTTTCATTACGATGAATCACATAAACCTTATTACAAACATTAGAAAGATACAAAGCATCATCCATAGCTGTATTCCCACCACCAACAACACAAACAACCTTATCTTTAAAAAATGCTCCATCACAAGTAGCACAATAACTAAGACCCTTTCCAATATAAAAGTTTTCCTTTGGAACCTCTAATTTTCTTGGACTGGTTCCAGTTGCACAAATCACAGTTTTAGATTGATATTCATTTTTATTCGTTTTAACTAGAAATAAATCTTCTTCCCTCTTAACTGAAATAACTTCTTCATAAAAGCAAGAAATATCCATATCTTTCACCTGTTGATACATATTATTTCCTAATTCCATGCCACTTACTTTAGGACATCCTGGATAATTCTCAACCAAACTAGCTTTTGTAATCTGTCCCCCAAAGATTTCCTTTTCTAACACCATAACACTTTTACATGCTCTTTTTAAATATATAGCAGCAGTTAAACCTGCTGGGCCACCACCAATAACAATACAATCATACATTTCTATCTTTCCTTTCTAATTTTAAGACTTATTTTAACTAGCAATAGTAATAGTTAGTGTTTCTCCTGCGACAATTTTACTACCAGAAATACGAGATTGATGAATAATGGAACCTGTTGAATAACTAGAAGTTTGTTGATATTTTTTTTCTAGGACAACACCATATAAAGAACAGAAATCTTCGACTTCTTCCACTGTATAACCATTTGTAAAATCAGGATATGTTACATCTACATTTGGAATATAAAGTGTAACAAAATCACCCTGAGAAACTTTTTCTCCCGCAGCAGGCATTTGAGATATCACTGTATTTTCTTCAATCTTTTCATCATCAACATCCTTTTTCTCCACAAGTACTTGAATCCCTAAAGCTTCTAACTCTGCTTTCACTTCTAAATAGTTCTTACCAGTATAATTTTCTATTACATAATTAAGATCTCCTGTAGATACATAGATAGTAACGGTCGTTCCTTTTCTTCTCTTAGTTCCACTAGAAGGGATTGTCTGAACAACTATACCCTCTTCATATTCTGCACTCACAATACCAACAGTATCCGTTGCTACTTCAAGCCCACTATCTTTCAAAACAGTTTCAGCTTCAACCACTGTCATTCCAGAGACATCTGGTACGAATATTTCTTTATTTGCCTGTTCTATTTTTGCTTCTATATCTTTAACTTCTATTACTTTTGATTCTACATCATCTTTAACTTTAGAAGTTAATAACTCATCTTGTTCTTGATAATTATCAATAGCATCCATGATAGCTTTCTTCAATTCTTTTTCAGAAAAGTTCACATCATAAGAAACATCTTCACTTTTCTTTACATCTGGTACTACAAAAGTTCTATCAAACTCTAAAAGTGAAATTTCATTGCCATCAGCATCTGTTATAGTCTCTTTTTCATCTTTTTCAAAGCTATATTCATGGGTTTCAACATATGTTACGCAATCGGTTTGTTCCTCTTCACAATCAGTTTCTTCTTCTAACATATTATTCAATTGTTCAGCAAGGAAAGCATATGTATCACTATCTTCTTTATCAATATGAACATAATAACTATAATCCTCAGTTAAAATGTTATACAAAAACTCGACATCGGTTTTTTCATAATAAACTAAAGCATTCACATATTCATCTTCAATAAAGTAAACGTTGACACGACTTTCTTTATCTTTCGTATAACTTAAAACCATGACTGGATCATCAATACCTTCAACTTCATAAAAATCGAGTTTAGCATTTTCCATATCATCAAAAATCCCAACATCCTTGGCTTTATCATTATTTTTGACATTTTTCAAATAGATATAATAAGTTTGTCCCCAATCTTCAGCAATGGATTCTTTAAATTTCAAGTAGTCGTGAAGATAAATGCCACCAAAAACTAGTGCTATAACAAATATCAATAATATAATACCAATAGATTTTTTTTTATGACTCTTCTTTTCTCTAGCCATATAAGTATTACTTTCAACAGCAGGTATAACCACTTCACTGTTCTTAGCGTTAATGTTTTCGCTACCACTGACATCATCATTTCCATTTATAGGCACGTTAACAATCTTTTCTACTTTTTCACTTTCTTCCTTATTCTTGTCTTCCATCTTATCACTCCTACTTTACAAGTATAACACAAAGGTATGTTAAAAGTATATTGTGTTATTTGTACCATTTGTAAATTTTATATTTTTAGTACTACAAAATGTAGCATAAAAAAATGAGCATTTATTGCCCATCTAAACGCACCAGTTATTTTAAATTATGAATTAATTCATCCTTCTTCATAGTAGAATAACCTTTCATGCCTTGTTCCTTAGCAACTGCTTTTAATTCAGCCAAAGTCATTTTACTATAATCTTTAACCTCAGATTTTGTTTCTTCTTTCACTTCTTTTACCTTTTCTTCTTTTTTTACAGTTTCCTTTTTCTCTTTCTTTGGAGCTTCTTCTTTCACTTCAACTTTTTTACCACTCTTTAAAGCTTTTTTCGAAACATTAACTAATTCCGTAAAAGATTCTGGATTATCAATTGCAAGTTCACTTAACATTTTACGATTAATTTCAACACCCGCAATAGAAAGACCATTCATAAACTTAGAATAACTAATATCATTTTCACGACATGCTGCATTGATACGAGTAATCCATAATTTACGGAAATCTCTTTTCTTTTGTCTTCTATCACGATAAGCATATGCTCCACTATGGAAAACTTGTTCTTGAGCTGTTTTATATAAACGATGCTTACTTCCAAAATAACCTTTTGATTGTTTTAGAACTTTTTTTCTTCTAGTTTTAGAAACAGTTCCACCTTTAACTCTTGCCATATTCTACACCACCTTACTAGATAACAGATTTAATTCTGTTAGCTTCTCCTTTACTTAATGTTCCTTTATTACGTCTTTGACGAATTTGTTTAGAACTATCTTTACTTGTTTTATGGTTTCCACCACTTACTTTATAAGAAAGTTCACCATTTTTTCTTTTCTTAAAAACTTTACTACTAGCTTTATGAGTTTTCATTTTAGGCCCTTTTGCCATAATAAATTCCTTCTTTCTATTTTTTAGGTGCTAAGATAATAAACATATTTCTGCCCTCTTGTTTCACAGGAGCTTCCGTTACGCTTACCTCAGTCAATTTTTCAGCAAATCTTTCAAGTACTTCTTTTCCTAATTCTGGATGAGCCATTTCCCTACCTTTAAAACGAATGGATGCTTTCACTTTATGTCCACGATTTAAATAATCCATTGCATTCTTACATCTCGTATCAAAATCATGAACATCAATATTAACAGATAAACGATATTCCTTCATATCCTTATTTGTTTCACGTTGTTTTTTTAACGCATCTTTTTGTTTCTTTTGCTTTTCATAACGGTATTTATTATAATCCATAATCTTACCGACAGCAGGAGTAGAATCTCCACTCATAAGAACTAAATCAAGACCCGCAAAATTAGCAATTGTTTTCGCATCTTTCAAAGATTTAATTCCCATCTGTTCCCCATTAGGTCCAATTACCATTAATTCGCTCACACGAATATTATCATTAATTGGTAATTCATCAGTCTTCTTTGCTATATCAATGCACCTCCATACAATGAAAAAGATGAATACTACAGTATCCATCTATCAATCAATAAGAAAATTATAAAAATTATTCATTTGACTTAACCCAGTACTATTATACTTAGGTGAACAGATGGAACTGTTTCTTTCGCTTTTTCTTATAACGTATTCCATTCTACTAGAAAGTAACGTTTTTGTCAAATATTTTTTTACATCGGTGGTCAATTTCTGAATTAGAAAAGTAACGTTACTTTTTAAATAAATTTTCACATTTCATGATTCGTCTTTCATTTTAATGTTCTTACAAACCTATTCATTAAGGCTGGCTTTGCAAATTGTTCTTCTAATGCGAAAACACTATTTTTATACCTGCTATATGCCTTATTATAGTTTCCCAGTTCAATTTGTTTAACACAATAATCTACTACATTATCATAAATATACTCATACCAGACTTTTCTTCTTTATTAATAGTTTCAACAATTATTGGCGCTACTTCATAGTAATGTTCTACATCTTCTTTTGAAACAAAATTGTCTCTAAACCATCTTAATACTGTTCATTCATAACAATTATCATCAAATTTTTCTTGAAAATATTTCATACAAGCACTTGTTAAATAGCAGCCTCCGTTGCTTTGAACCTCACCAGTTGATGGATTAGAAGAGCTATTACTTGAACTTCTATCTGAATCACTTTCTAAGCCTTTGTTATAATCAGAACTGCTATTCCAATGATTGTGAGAATGTCCACCATCACCATTATCACCATATCTATTTACTGAGCCACTTTTTTCTTAACTAGTATATTGCAAGTTTGAATCACTATAATCATCATATCTATCAATATCGTAACTAGCATAGCCCCCAATCTCTATTACTTCCGCCTTTATTACCTGACATGAAATTCATCTTTCTTATCCGTAGCATAATATATAGATTTGTAAATTCTATTTTAATTTTTTGATTAGAACATCCGAATAATTTTCTAATAACTCATTTACATCTAAATCTTTATCTTTTAAGGCTTCTTTCAAAGGCTTTGTTGTTCCACTCGTTAAAAATTGAACATCTATACTACCTAAGTTCTCGCAGTCGAAATAATATTGATAATTTTCATCTTCAAACACCAATTCATCACTGCAAGTATCGGAAGACCCCATAAGAATATAAAATTTATAATCAATCGATGCCTCGATGAAATCAATGAAATTGAAATCATCAAAAGATGTATAATAAGCACATCCACTGTGTAAGCTTTCTGGTATAAATCTTCCATCATTCCAAACATAGATAGTATCAATGAAACTATTATTTTCATCATACATACCTAATTCAATTCCATAGCCATCACAATGGAAAGAATCATTTGCATCTATAGGATTCGTCTCAATACTCTTAGACATGAAAAGAATGATTTCTTGAATCGTATCCATATCAGAAATCATACCTAAAACTGTCTCTGTATCTTTCTTTTTCACACTTATATTTACTGTTTCGTTCAATCTATCTATAACTTCATTCGCATCCAGTTCCTTTTTATCAGAAGATTTCTCACAACCGGAAAATATCAAACAAGATAATAATATCCCAAACATGAAATAAATCACATTCCTATTTATCATTTGTTAATCTACTTTCTTTTGAATCATCAACTTATATTCTTTACAAACTTGATCTAAATCTTTTAATAGATTTTCAATATCTTCGGCATCTGAAGTCCGAACCCCACTAGCCATTTTATGTCCACCACCATGATACTTCATTGCTATCTCATTAATAATCGGTCCTTTACTTCTTATATTCACCTTATACAAATCTTGTTTTGCATCAAAAGTCACAAAAGTCCATACATAAATATCTTTCATATAATTAAAATCGTTTACCATATTCGAAGCCGTTGAAGAATCTACACCATATTCTTTTACAATCTCATCTGAAATTTTAATATAAGCAAACCCATTTTCAGTAACCACTAAATTTGTCGCGATATAACCATGGAATCTTATCTCTTCCATTGGTCTTTCATAAAGTTTTTCATAATACTTTGTAAATGGAAGCCTTGTTCTTCGTATGAGTTCAGTTACAATTTCAAACGTTTCTAAATTCGTATAAGCAATCAAGAAACGATCACTATCCGAAACAATTCCTAAAAATAGATTCGCAGCTACTTTTTCAGAAATTTTAAAAGGACTCTTCATCAACATTTTCGCTATCATTTGGCAAGTACTAGATGTTTGATCTTCAATCCATTCTAACCCGCCAAAATCCTCTTCAAAAGGATGATGATCTATCTTAATAATTTCTTCATACTTTAAGCCTTCTATTCCATCCACACGGTATAAATTAGGAACATCTAACGTAATCAACAAAACATGATTTAAAGTAGCTACATCGACTTTATCTAAAATACCATATTTTTTAAACTTTGAAACTCCTGCACCTACCGCATATACCTTTTTCTTTGGATACTTCTCTATAATTGCATCTCTTAAAGCAATCTGACTACAAATAGCATCTGGATCAGGTCCAACATGCCTTGCTATAACAATCGTATCATATTGTTTCATTTTTTTTAAAATTTTCTTGGTGATCTCACCCTTCATGTAACACTCCATTTCTATTTCATATCTAAATAAAAGTATGTATCTCTCGCTATCATAACCTCTTCATTCGTTGGAATAACATAAACTGGAATCGTTGAATTGGCAGTCGTAATTTTTCCTTCATGAACTTCATGATAACTTGCTATTTTTTCGTTGAAATCATTATCTAATTCAACCCCTAAGAATTTTAATTTTTCAACAATTTTCTTTCTTTCAAAAGAACCATTTTCCCCTACACCAGCAGTAAAGATAATTGCATCACATCCCTCTAATTCAAAGTAGTATTTTGCAATATAATCAACAATACGTTTTACAAACATATTTAAAGCTAATGTTGATTTTTCATCCCCATTCTTTACATTATCATCTATATCACGCATATCACTATACTTTTCACTAATCGCTTTTACACCACATTCTTTATTCAAGATTTGATCCATTTCTTTTGGAGAAATACCCAATTTATCCATCATATAGGTAATCGCTGTAACATCGGTATCACCACATCTTGTTCCCATAATAAGTCCTGCGTTTGGTGTAAATCCCATTGAAGTATTAACACATTTTCCATCCTTCGTTGCCGTAATACTTGCTCCACTTCCAATATGACAAATAATTAATTTTAAATCATCTCGATTTAAGAAATTTGCCATATATTCTGCAATATATTTATGACTTGTACCATGAGCTCCATAACGTCTTACTTGATATTTGGTATACCATTCTTTCGGTAAAGCATATAAATAATTTTCCATAGGCATAGTTTGATGAAAAGCAGTATCAAAAACTACTACATGAATTGCATTTGGAACAACTTCCTTAGCCGCCTTAATACCTAAAACTGCTGCTGGATTATGAAGTGGTGCTAAAGAAGATAAAGATTCAATGTCTTCTATTACCTCATCCGTAGCAACAACACTTTTATTATAATGATCCGCTCCTTGGACAACTCTGTGCCCTACCCCCTTAATTTCCTCAAAAGATTCCACTATATGTAAATTTTTTAATTCTTCCATTAATAGGCGAAAAGCTTCCTTATGATCTTTCATATCTACTTTCTTTTCGATTTTTTCACCATTTAATTTAATAGTATAAAAACTATCATGAATTCCAACTCTTTCAAAATTACCACTCGCTAAAACTTTTTCTTCTGGCATTTCATAAGCTTTAAATTTTAAAGAGGAACTACCCGCATTTACTGCTAATATTTTCATAATTTTTTTCATCTCCTATATATAGTGTACCAAAAAAAAAGATATTTTACTATCTTTTTAACAAGTTTATCTAAGACATGTGGGCCCCGTACTAATCGGATTAGATGTTTTCTCTTCCATATTTATTTGTCCTTCAAAAAGAACATCATACGGATTCAATAAACTCTTCTTCGTAAGACTTGTTTGGCTTTCGGAAAAGATATCAAAACGTTTATTCATTCTTATCACCTATTATTAAGATGTATAAAATTTGAAAAATTATACATTTTAATAAGGGTGAAATTTATGGATTATTACAATCAAAGAATCAATTGTGATGTCCCTCAATGTAAATACTTTAATGAAAGAGAAAACAAATGTACATTAGGGTCCATTACCGTTGGAAAAAATTTGAAAGAAACATATTGTAAAAATTTTGAAGAAGATGAACTAGATTAAAATCACGTTCATTTTTTTTACAATAAATCCGAAAACTCCTCATTCTTTTTTCCGGTAACAACCTCATGATTATAAACAGCCTCATAAATGAAATCTTCATAAGGTATCATTGCTTCATATTCCAAGCATTTTTCTAAAACAGGATTAATTACTGGATGCTCTGGAACAAAAATTGTACAACAATCCTCATAGGGTAAAATGCTAGTATCATAAGTACCAATTTTTTGAGCCAACTCAATAATTTCTAATTTATCAAAACAGGCTACAGGACGTATAACAGGCATCTTTACAACTTCATTAATGACACTCATGCTTGTCAAAGTTTGGCTAGCTACTTGCCCTATACTTTCCCCATTGATAAGAATCTTACAGCGATTTTGATAAGCAACTTTTGCTGCAATACGATACATCATTCTTCTCATAATTGTAATCAAATATTCATGAGGAATATTCTGATAAATCGCCTCTTGAATTTTTGTAAAAGGAATTACATGAACTTTTATATCACTTCCATATGTACTTAAAATATGAGCAAGCTCTAAGACTTTATTTTTCGCTTCTACACTCGTATGAGGTGGACTTTCAAAATAAATTGCTTCTATTTTAACGCCTCTTTTCATAGCCAAATAACCCGCAACGGGACTATCTATACCACCAGAAAGCATCAAAAGGCCTTTTCCTAAAGTACCTACAGGATACCCTCCAATCCCTGGATAAGTTTCATAGTAAATATAAGCATGACGACGTCGAATTTCTATGTGAAAAACCATGTTAGGATGATGGACATCCACTTTGATATTTTCTTTCTTTTTTAGAATCATTCCTCCAACATGTTTACTCATTTCCATACTATTCATTTCATAACTTTTATCACTTCGTTTTGTCTCCACTTTAAAAGTTTGAAACTCCAAAGGTTTTACTAACTCTACCACTGCCTTATCAATACTGTCTAATAAATTATCTTCTAGTTCATAGCAAACTACTACTTCATGAATTCCAAACGTATTACGAACAATTTGTAAAACTTCTTCAAATTCATTCGTTTTCATAAACATTCTTCCTTTATCATAAGTAATTTCTACTTGATAACTCTGTAAACGTTGTTCTAAATTCATCTTAAGTTGTTT
Organism: uncultured Muribaculaceae bacterium; assembly: GCA_964418205.1. Lineage (GTDB taxonomy): Bacteria > Bacillota_I > Bacilli_A > RF39 > UBA660 > Ventrenecus. The sequence continues at coordinate 148 of CAYQKO010000040.1, read as the reverse complement.
TAAAAAAAGTTGAATATTATCTTTCTTAGTACTCAACTCAGCATATTTAATAAGAATTAATTTTTGCATAAGTTCCTCCATTCGTTATTTAATATATCAAATTAGGAAAAAAAACTCAAACAATATGTTTTAAAACGAAAGTTTTTCA
>CAYQKO010000039.1:0-10529 GCA_964418205.1 uncultured Muribaculaceae bacterium | reverse complement strand
TCATATTCTTGATAAATGTTTGTATTTGTTAAATCTTTAAAAATGGGCTGAGTGAATAGTTTCATAACTAAGTTGCGAATAAAAGCATCTTCTATATCTTCTGGATGAAAATGTTTGAAATCTATGAGTTCCAAAATTTCATGAACACGTAAACCAAATTCAATATTTCTTTGCTCTTCTTTTGTTAATAAAGTTTGAATTTTTTTGGAATAAGAAGATTGTTCAAAGGTCTCTATAATTATAGAAACAGGATTAACAATAATTTTGCCCTCTGTTGCCTCCAAAGGATTGGTTAAGGTTTTAGGATACATATAGTCCTTTGACAAAGAAAGCTCAGTAATATCCAAAGTACTGGTATAAAATTGTAAAGTTTTAGGAATAGAATAGAGCATACTTGCTAATGAATTATAACGATATCGTATACTGTCATATACAATTCCATTTTCTTTGAGTTCCGTAGGATTATCTTTTTTAGGAAGTAAAAAAATCATTTTTTCCTTCGCTCTAGTCAATGCGACATAAAATAGTCGAATCTTTTCTGAAATATCATCCTTAATCATCTTATCCTGAATCAAAAGTTTAAATATAGTTTCACGCACACCATTTTCTCGATCAGCCATATAAATAGGCATATGATTTTCGTATATAATGAGGCCTTTTAAATCATCTTTACTAAAAGATTTATAAAGTCCACAAAAATAAACAATGGGAAACTCTAAGCCTTTAGATTTATGAATATTCATAATTTTAACTGCATCCGAAGAAGAAGTCCCTAAATTAAACTTAATCATTTCCTTAGTTTCAAGTAACTCTTTCAAATAATTCTGAAAGTCAAAAATATTATAATTTAAAGCACTCAAATTCTCTGCAAGTTCTAATATTTTAGAAATACGAATTTCGCTTTCTAAAACATTACCGTGAATCATAGTTTTATCATAAAAATGCGTTTGGTCAATGATTTTTTCAACAATTTCTTTTAAAGATAAAGATAACAGTTGCTTTACAATTGGATACAAATCCTTTATTAAAGTACTATCCGAAAAGTGATTGTTGCAAAAATAATCAAAAATCTCTTCATCACATATTTGATACAAATAACTTCTTGCAACACTAGTAAAAGCATAACGAAACTCATTCGAATAATCTTTTGTATACAAGCTAATTAACAAAGTTACCAGATTCTTAATAAGATAAATATCCATATCATCATTCAAAGTTTCATCCATATATAAAGATAAAGGTATTTCAACATATTCAAAGATTTTTTTTGCCAAACCAAATGATGTATTACGATCCATAATAATGCAAAAATCTTGATAACGAGCCGGACGTAGTGATTGTGTATCCTTATCAAAAATCATATATCCACTTTCCATTTTTTCCTTAATATCCTTAGCAATTGCAAAAAACTCAACTTCATCCTTAGAATAGTTTTTATCATTCAGATCATATTCTAAAATATTCATATGACAATTCTCAGTAGTTTTTCCCTCTTCCATATAAGCAGTATTTCCAAAAACCATTTGATGAGAAACGGTATATTCTGCATTACCAATATGATTTGTCATGATAGGATTAAAAATAGTATTAATATCTTCCAAGACTTCATCTCGCGAACGAAAATTCTTTAATAAATCAATCTTAATACCATCCTCGCCTTTAGAATAGGCATCATACTTATTTTTAAAAATATATGGATTTGCATTACGAAATCGATAAATACTTTGTTTTATATCACCAACCATATAAACATTGTGATTCGAAATAAGTTTTATAAATTCCTCCTGCGTATCAGAAGTATCTTGATATTCATCCACCATAATTTCTTGAAAGTGAAATTTCAGATCTTCCCGAATATTCTCATTCTCTCGAATAATTTTTAAAGAAAGATGAGCAATATCCGTAAAATCATAACAATGGTTTTCATTTTTATACTGTTCAAACTCTTTAAAAAACTTTTGCACAATTTCTAAGATAATAGTCAAATAATCCTTTGTTACTAAAATGCTTTTCCCAATATCCTCTTCATAACCATAACTGCATAAATCCTTAAGTTCTTGTAACATTTTCGCTAATTTCGCCCGGGCAAGTTTCGTCTCCTCATCACTTCCTCGAGGGGAAGCAGGAATCTTAGTAATCAAAATTTTAGCAATCAGTTCATTTAAAGAAGATTCACTACGTAAATGACGAAGTGCTTCATAAATTTTTTCTGTATAATCATTTTCAAAATAAGAACTTTCGATATCAATTTCTAACCATAACGCTTCAATTTTCTCTTTTAAAATTTGTTGATAACGAGTGAAATACTCGTTGAAACTAGCCTCGCTATAATAAGTCTCTATATAACTATCAATATAAGAATCCAAGTCCGTTCGAATTTCTAATTTTTGTATTAATCTTAAAATCGCCTCTTTTAAATTCTTATCATCTTTTAAACAATAATCACGAATTAACTTTTGAAAATATAGATTGTCATTTTTCTCATAATATCTATCAAAAATGTCATTTAAAATTCGTTTCTTTTGAAGATTCAAAATAGAGCTATCAGTAATCGTAACATTTTGAGGAATATTAAGTAAATAATGATACTTTTTCACTATCGTTAATGCAAAAGAATCAAAAGTAGTAATATAAGCCGATTCAAGACGTTCAAGTTCATCTGGCATATTAAGCCCTTGTATGTTCTTTTTAATACGTTCTTTCATTTCACTCGCAGCGGCATTTGTAAAGGTTAAGATAAGTAGATCGTCCACATGAATACCACTTTTAATCTTTTCCACTACTCGTGTAGATAAAACAGCCGTTTTTCCAGAACCAGCTCCCGCAGAAACAATAATATTCGTACCGCTTTCATAAATCGCTCGTTTTTGTTCATTCGTCCAAGCCATGACTCTCCTCCTTCTTTAAAAAATTTTTATCTGAATTTACATAAACATTATCCCTTGCAGTATGAAAACAAATATCCTGAAAAGGACAAAAATCACAAGATAAATTCGTTTTATTATCTAAAATTTTAGGTTGAATCGAAAAATCACCACTTAAAATACCATCTAAAGACTTATGAATCATATCATCTACTAATTTTAATAAAGTATCAATATCTTGTTCATCATATACTTTTGAATAATGATAAAAACTACCATCCTGTTTCGTCTTAAGTCCCTTAATTTGTACAGAATCTGGATAACTAAAGTCACAAACACCTAATATATCTTGATTACTATTAGAATAGCCAATCGCCTTAAAAGCTTTCTGTTTCGTAATTTCATAATTTGTCTTAAAATCTTCCTTTTGTTTCTCAATAAAAATAGGTTGCAAATAAAATCCACCACATTGCATATCTTTAAAACTTTCATCTTGTTTTAATAAATAAAGGTAAGCTGGTAACTGCAAAGAAAAACCTAAAGGCATAATACTCGCATCCAAATAAGGAATACCAGTTTTATAATCTACAAGTTGAAATGTTTTAAATTCTAGGTTATAACGAATTAAATCGATTTTTCCTTCAAAAATCACTGGAACTTTTGAAGGTATAGTAATAGACTCAACACGTTCAAACTCATAAGAATGTAATTCAGTATACCTCTTTCTTTCATACAAAAGATTTAAAGTAAAGCGAAATTCTTCTTTCAAATTATTTAAAAGTACTTTTTCCCGAGCTGTGAAATTCTCATCCTTTATAAGGTAAGAAAAAGTATAATCATAGTCAAACTCTTCATTTTCCATTTCCTCTAAAATCTTATGAAAAATATTACCTATTCTTATGGGAAACGTTTCCTCATATGGATTAATTTTCAAAATATACTTTAAATAAAATCCAAAAGGACAAGCCAAATAACTATTCAGTTTTGTATAAGAGAGCACAAGTTTATTCTTAAAATAATTTTGAATTTTAAGATCAGAAATACCAGTAAAAGCATTGGAATAAGTTTGGTATGGAATCGTATACATACTAGATAATTGAATAAATAGTGGTGAAACGGTTCCATATTTTGTATAGTTATCAAACATTTTTGAAAGGGCATAGCGATTATAAGAATCACTTACATTATAATGAATCATTCCTTTTTGAATTTCAAAATTTTCTAGCAAAGAAGAAGGGTATACTTCTTTATTTAAAGTATGTGTTTTATAAGTAATGACAATATGATTAGTAGAAGTAATGCTGTTCATAACATTCCTTTTTTCTCGTATGTTTTTATCTTTAGAAGTCTCTAAAGACATTTCTTCTTTTAGCTTATCACTAAAGTATTCCTCGTCTTTAAAAGAAACAGGAATCGTATCTGAGTTAAACGAAAGAAAAAATACGTAATCATCTTCTTTAAAAATAGTAGTTTTATAAGAAACAACCTGTATTCCTGTTTTTAAAATATTTCGTCGAACTCTCGTATGATTTAAGTCATACAAAATAAACTCTTTTGCATTTTCCAATTGAGCATAAGAATTCACAATAGAAACAAGTTGATTATAAATATCTTCCTCTTCTTTTGTAGAAAGAAGGGGGAAAATACTTTCTAAACTCTCACGAAATCCGAAATGTAAATTTTTTATAAAAATAGAACCCAAAGTAGTTTGAGAGATGTAAGGTGCATCTTGAATAGAAAGTGGTATATTCATTTGAGAAGCTATTCGCTTTAAAAAAACAAAATAACTTTCAGGAACATTAGTCAAATAAATTCGATCAATAGCAACACCTTGATGAATGAAATGAGCAATTTTTTCGAAAACAAATACAATTTCTTCCTCTTCATTTGAAAGCTCGTATACTTCGGGAAGAAAAGTTTTATTAGGAGAAGCCGTATACTCTATAGAGAACTCCTGTAATAAATGAAGTAAATCTTTAGAAGCACAAGATTTATCTAAAATTATTCTAGCTGTTTTTAACATTTTTTTAAACAAAGTATTTTCAGTTAAGAGATGATTATCCATTAACTCTTTCTTCATTTTAGTTAAAAAAAGACACTTTTCATTTTTATAATCCTCTACATTATAACGACAAATATTTTCTAAATACTTTTTAGCGACTTCCAAAATGACATGATAATGACACATAATATATTCTAAAGTTTGATTTGTATATTTATAAGGGAAAATATTTAAAAATTCCTTCACAGAATATATCTTAATATTTTCAAAAGAACTTTCACCAGATAAAGTTTCAAGTAGCTGTTGTTTATGAGAAGTGATGTAAATCTTTTTTTCCATAATACCACCAAATTCTTTCGTAAAGATTATATCATCTTCTTTTCAAAAAGGATATAAGCAATAATATCCAAAAAACAAAATCTTTGTTATAATGATAACTAGGAGATGTGAAAAAAAATGAGAATTGCATTAATAAACGAAAATAGTCAGGTAAGTAAAAATAATATAATTTTAAATGCTTTAAAAAAAGTGTGTGAACCAAAAGGATATGAAATATTTAATCTTGGTATGACAAATGAGAAAGAAGAACCCTTAACATACGTTCAAAACGGACTTTTAGCAAGTATTCTACTAAATGATGGGTGCATTGACTTTGTAGTGACAGGCTGCGGAACCGGAGAAGGAGCGATGATAGCCTTAAACAGTTTTCCTAAAGTAACATGTGGTTTAATAACAGATCCAACAGATGCGTATCTCTTTGGACAAATCAATGCTGGAAATGCCGTCAGTATTCCGTTTGCAAAAGGTTTTGGATGGGGAAGTGAAATAACCCTAGAATACATTTTTGAAAAATTGTTTTCATCAGATTTTGGCGGTGGTTACCCAAAAGAAAGAAAAGAACCGGAACAACAAAATAAAAAAATATTGGATGAAGTCAAACAAATTACTCATCAAGACATCCTAACGATTTTAGAAAATATAGACCACCAATTTTTAAAGAATACAATAAATCGAGAAAACTTTAAAAAATTCTACTTTTCAAATGCTCAAAATAAAGAAATAAAAAATTATTTAGAAAAATGTAATTTATAAGCTTTGGTTACAATAGCTTTCCTTATGAACGACTTCGCATTCAATTCATAAAGATCATTAATTTTTAGAAACAGAAGAATACACGGAAGAAGAGAATATAGAAATATAAAAAATAGTTATTTCAAACATAATTTAGAATAATAAATAGCTTATTGCCAAAACTAATATTGGTGGGCATTATGATTTATGATTATGAAATAAAAAAACGAAATCAAGAAGAAATATTATATCTTTATTTTGATTTTAATAGTGAATTTGCCAAAGCAAACGTCAAAGAAAAAAAGAAAAAATTAAAAGGTGAAATCGAGGCTTTTATTAAGAAACATAAAATTCATTTTAAAGGATCAAAAGTTGCAATTGTTGTCAGTGGTTTTATTGTTGGGACAGTTTTATTAGGTTCACCCAATATGGCATTAGAACAAAATATAAGTCAACCGGAAAATAATATGGTAAATACGACAATTGTAGAACTTCCATTTTATGAAACTCAAGATAATATTGCTACAGAGAATACAGAAACAAAAGAAGAAAACAACGAAGAAATAATAAGGAATTCTGGAACAAACGAAACTTCAAAAATGGAAAGTAGCCAGAACGAAAAAACAACTTCTAATAATACCCAAGTAACAACTGCGGAAGAAACACAAGTAGCACAAATAGAAGAAAATAAAGTGCAATCTGAAGCACTAACAGAGGCAGAAACGACAGAAGAAGTAGAGAATAAAACCTATGTAACAGTATATCGAAGCAATGGTACCGTTTTAACGATTGAGTTTGAAGAATATATAATTGGAGTTGTAGGTGCCGAAATGCCAGCATCTTTTCATTCAGAAGCACTAAAAGCTCAAGCAATTTTAGCTAGAACCTATGCAACGAAAACACTAGAACGAAATGGAGTACTTACGGATAATTCAAGTACACAAAATTATAAAACAAACGATGAACTAAAAAGTATGTGGGGATCAAGTTATAATACCTATTATAATAAAATAAAAAGTGCAGTAGAATCTACGTCTGGAATGTATTTAACATATCAAGGAGAAATCATTGATGCCGTCTATCATTCAACCAGTAATGGAATAACGGAAGATGCCATAAATGTCTGGGGCAACTCGGTTCCTTACTTAGTAAGTGTAGATAGTCCTTATGATTCCACAAATTCTTCATTTCAAGTAAGCATCTCATTTTCTTACGAAGAATTGTCTAGCAAATTTGGTTTTACAATAAATCCAGATACCAACTTTAATATTTTAAGTTATACCTCTGGAAATAGAGTAGAAAATATTATGATAAATGAAACTACATATACTGGAGTTCAAGTTCGTAACTTATTAGGTTTAAGATCAGCCGACTTTTCTATTTCTAAAACAGATGTCTCAGTTACATTTACAACAAAAGGGTATGGTCATGGCGTAGGAATGAGTCAGTACGGTGCAAATGGGATGGCCAAAAACGGAAGCAGTTATCAACAAATTTTACAACATTACTATAAAGGAGTTACGATAACCCAAAAGTGAGAAGTACTTCATTCAAAGCTTCACCAATAATTTTAGATATTTTTAAAACATAGCTATCAATGTCTTTACTAGATAAAATATAAGGATACAAATTCTTATTTTTATTTTGATCAAAAGTAAGTTCAATTGCAGTAGGAACACCTATGACCAAAGTAGGAATGCCAATACTATTTGTGCTAATTTCCGTATGCCAATTTTTTAGCCCACTACCAGGAATAATTCCTTCATTAGTTAACTGTATTGTTTTATTTAAATATTGAATATTTTCACTAACATAAGAATCAATTAAAATAATCATATTCGGTTTAATCTCCGATACAACACTTTCAATAATACGACTCGTTTCAATGCCTGTTTCTCCAAGAACGCCAGGTTCCAATGAGGACAATCTATTATTATCTGAAGGAATACCTAAAGTATCCAAATAAGCGTTTACTTTCAAATGCTTTAAAGTTTTAGGCCCAACAGAATCAGCTGTGTTACTTTCGTTTCCTAGACCAACAATAAAAAAATGACAAGGATTGGAAATAGAAAATAGATTTAAAAAAAATCGAATCTCCTTTTTTAAAGTTTCCTTAATAGTATCTTCACTATTTAAGTTCCTAAAATAGATGAAATGATAATCAAAATTATTTTCCTTATAACAAAGTATTTCCAAATTTTTATTAAGAAAATTAGTTCCATGTTGTCTTTTTTCAAAAATTAAATCTGTTCTAGAACCATAAAAATCATTCATGCTTTTCACCATTGTTATTATGTATATAAATAGTTTTATTTATAACAGAAAACGATTCCCGTACTTATAAAATGTGACAAAAAAGCAAGATTTTGATTTTTGACTTTCAAAAAGAAGAGTTAAAAGTAACGAATGAATGTTGACGATATAATAAGAATAATTGATATTATTACGAAAGAAAAAGGTCTAGAAAATGTCTAAAAGAATTTCTCATTAGAAATGAAACTTCAAAATGGGTTACTAATTTCTCAAGAAGAATATCAAACAGTAGTAAGATTAAAATAACATAGAAATTTAAATACCGATTTTTTGGTTTACATTCACAAAATAAAATGCTAAAATAATTCTCGAGTAAGCAATTACTCCTTGCTTTTTAGTAATAAAAAGCCATTAGACCATAAGGAGGTGTAGAGAGTGAACAAATACGAAATCATGTTTATTGTAAAATCTACAATGGAAAGTGCTGATGTAAAGAAATGTGCTGACAGTTTTAAAAAATTAGTTGGTGATTTAAAAGGCAAAGTTGTAGAATACAAAGAACTAGGTAGCAAAAAACTTGCATATCCTATAAAAAAAGAATTAAATGGATATTACTTTGTAATGCAAGTGGAAGCGAATAAAGATTGCATTCACGAATTTGATCGTAAGATTCGCTTAGATGAAAATGTTTTAAGACATTTAATTATTCGTTTAGATGAGGAGTAAAATATATGAATAAGGTAATTTTAATTGGAAGACTCGCAAGAGATCCAGAGATGAGAACTACAGGGTCAGGTGTTGCGGTAACTCGTTTTACAGTTGCAGTTTCAAGACCATTCGCTCCACAAGGAGGACAACCTCAAACTGATTTTATTGGTTGCATTGCTTGGAGACGTCAAGCTGAAAATATTGCTAAATATTGTAGCAAAGGCTCTCAAGTAGCAGTAGAAGGTCGAATTCAAACTGGAAGTTACGATGGACAAGATGGACAAAGACATTATACTACGGATATTGTAGCAGACAATGTTACATTCTTAGGAAGCCGTCCGAACAATGACGCTGGAAATAATTACACACCATCGGAATCCAGTTATTCACAAAGTATGCCTTCATATAATGAACCTCAAGCAATACCAGGTACGGATGTAGGGGAAGATCCATTCAAAGATTTTGGAGAAGAGATTGCTCTTTCAGATGATGACCTACCATTTTAGGAAAGGAGAATTTATTTATGGCTGAATTTAGAAGAAAAAAGAAAAAAATATGTCAAATGTGTGCAGGAAAAAGCGTTGATTATAAAGATGTAATGATTATTAATAAATATATTAGTGAAAAAGGTAAAATATTACCAAGACGTATGACTGGTGCATGTGCCAAACATCAAAGACATATTGCAGAACAAGTGAAATACGCAAGATTTATGGCTTTAATTCCATATGTAAAATAGAGGATGTTAGAAAATAAGTATTTTATTTTCTTGACATCCTCTTTTAGTGCAATTATTTATAAATATTCTTTAAAATGGCTTAATCCGTTTTCAATATCTGATAGTTGCGTATAAAATTCATCATCTTTAGTTTTACTTGCATCAATCAAATTTTTATTGCTACTTGCCATAATTAATCACTCCTCTATTAATTTTATTACTATATATTATCATTATAAAATTGCATTACGTTCCCATTAGTTCTTTTTATAACCCCTTTTTCTTGCATTCCTTTCATTATGGTTTTAACAGTTCTAATGGACTTCCCAATCTCAACTTAGCGATTTCTTCTTGTTTTAATGATTCGTTGTTTTTAATAATATTTATGATTGTTTGTTCTCCTAATGTGTAATTGCTATTACTTAAACTATTGTCGCTATCTTCATTCTTAAAATCGATATGAGTATATCGATTCTTAAGTTCATAATTCGTATCACTTAATGAATTAAAGAAAAATTTCTCTAAATAAGATGTATCTCCAAATATATTTTTCTCAAAATTTCTATAATTTGCTCTAACGAAAGCATTTCTAAAATACCAAGAGTTTTGAGCAAAAACATCATTATTGATATGAAAGCCAAATGTTCTTAAATATTTTATAATAAATACAGCAGTAGTGCTAGTATTGCCTTCGCAAAAAGGATGCACCTGCCAAATATTTGAAGTAAATCTAGCAATATGCTTAATTGATTCTTCAAGTGATAAATCTTTATAAGAAAAGTTTAATTCTTCTTTTAAATCATATTCTAAAGTTTCTCTTATTGTTTCTGTTATTTTTTATAAATCTTTATTTTCAGAAATAAATCTTACAATGTTTACATTTTTTATTCCTTCTACATTATCATTAATTATT
>CAYQKO010000038.1:0-10537 GCA_964418205.1 uncultured Muribaculaceae bacterium | reverse complement strand
CCATTATAAGTCATGAATGCAACTGTCATATTTTTTCCTAAAGCCAGTTCTCCTTGATCTGTACTAGGTCCATCCGCAATAACTTGACCTGTTTTGATTTTGTCTCCTTTATGCACTAAAGGAATATGATTTGTACAAGATCCAGCATTGTTTCCTTCAAAATTAGCTAAGTAATAGGTATCTTTTCCTGAAGCATTTTTCACAATGATTTTTTTCGCATCTGCGTATTCTACAACACCATCCGCTTTTGCAACAATCGTACTTCCAGAATATTTGGCTGCGACACATTCCACCCCAGTACCAACAATTGGAGCTTCACTTTTTAAAAGTGGAACAGCTTGACGTTGCATGTTTGAACCCATCAATGTACGGTTTGCATCATCGTAATTTAAGAATGGAATACAACTTGTAGTAATAGATACAACTTGACTTGGAGATACGTCAACAAAGTTCACTTTGTCTTTCGAAACCATTACGTTATCTCCATTATAACGAACGATAACTTGTTCATCCAAAATTCTATTTTCATCGTCTAAAGCAATATTCGCTTGAGAAATATAGTAGTCTGCTTCTTCATCGGCAGTCATATAATGAACATCATCCATAATTACTTTACCATCTACAACTTTACGATAAGGTGTCATAATGAATCCATATTCATTTACTTTCGCATAGCCAGATAAGGATGTAATAAGACCGATATTTTGACCTTCTGGAGATTCAATAGGACAAATTCTACCATAATGGCTGGCATTCACGTCACGTACATCCATTCCAGCACGATCACGAGAAAGTCCTCCAGGGCCTAAAGAAGATAAACGTCTTTTATCTGTTAGCTCTGCGATTGGGTTAATTTGATCCATGAATTTTGATAATTGGGAACTACCAAAGAATTCTTTTAGTACAGCCGTTACTGGACGAATATTAATCAATGATTTTGGTGTAATATCTTCCGTTTCTTGAGTAGTCATTCTTTCACGAATCACTCTTTCCATACGAGCCATACCTACTCTAAATTGATTTTCAATTAATTCACCAACTTGACGAACACGTCTATTTCCTAAGTTATCAATTTCATCTGTATTGCCAATACCACCTAATAAATTTAAATAGTAATTTACAGAAGCATAAATATCTGGAATTGTAAGTCTTTTTTCATCAATTGTTGTATCGATACCAATAATTTTTTCTACTTTATCAGGATTATTTTTGTTTTGAACTTTGATTACTTGAACTTTATTATATTGATCTAATTCTTCATGAATAGCTACAGTTTCTAGCCCATAACCATTTGCCAAAATTGGTTTTAATTCTTCTAAAACTTCTTTCGTAATATATGTTCCAGAGGCAAACACAATTCTTTTGTCTACTTTAATATCTTCCGCTAATGTACAACCAACCAAACGGTCACAAACATTTAATTTTTTATTAAATTTATAACGTCCTACTTTGGCTAAATCATAACGGAAGTGATCAAAGAAACGAGTAATCAATTGATTTTTTGCTGAATCTAAAGTAGCTGGTTCTCCTGGACGTAATTTTTCAAAAATGTCAATTAAAGCCTCATCTGTATTCTTCGTACTATCTTTTTCGAATGTATTTCTTAGATAATCATTCTCACCAAATACTTGAATGATATCTTCATTACTAGATAAACCTAGAGCACGTAAGAATGTTGTAATAGGTACTTTTCTAGTACGATCAATACGAACATAAATCACATCCCTAGCGTCTGTTTCAAATTCTAGCCATGTTCCTTTGTTTGGAATCATTTCTCCACTAATGATACGACGTCCATTTTTATCTATTTCACGTTTAAAATAAACACTTGGGCTACGTACTAATTGAGAAACAATAACACGTTCTGCACCATTAATAATAAATGTTCCAGCTTCTGTCATTAAAGGCATATCACCAAGGAAAATTTCCTGTTCTTTCAATTCACCTGTTTCATGAATAAAAACACGTGCTTGAACTTTTAAAGGTGCAGCATAGTTCACCATTCTTTCTTTGGATTCCTTTACAGAATACCTAGGTTCATCAAAAGAATAGTCACCAAAATCAATGGTCAAATTTCCAGTAAAGCTTTCCACTGGAAATAATTCTTCAAAGACTTCTTTGATTCCTTCTTCTAAGAACCTTTGATAACTCTTTTTCTGGATTTCTAATAAATCCGAAAGTTCCATAGTGTTTTTACTTTTGGAGAAACTTCTTCTTGTACGATAATCTCCACATTTTTTTAGTTTATAAGCCACGATCTCACCCCATCTAATTAATTTTTTCAAAAACCCTACGTTTCAAAAAACTAACACGTCACCAATTTATAATTCTACTAGTAAAACTGTTTTGTGTCAATAAATTTTTGCACGCATGATATAAAATCCTTTTTCTTTCGTTATTATTTCACATTTATAAATTGGTTCTAAATATTTTAAGATACTTTTGGCACCTTGATCTTTTCGAATCACAAACCACAAAGTACCATCTTTTTCCAAATAATCTTTTGCTTTTTCTAAGATTTCTAAAACAACTTTCTTTCCAGCTCGGATTGGTGGATTGGTTACAATCATATCAAATTTTCCTTCCACGTTTTCATATATATTACTTAAAAAGCATTTGCCCTCTATTTTATTTTGTTTTATGTTCCTTTCACATAGGTGCAAAGCCCTTTTGTTGACATCACTCATGGATACTTTACTACAATACATTTTGCCTAAAACAATTCCCAGAAAACCATAACCACAACCAACATCAAGAATACACCTTGGATGCTTCTCTTCCAACTTTAGAATGATTTCTACTAAGAGTTTGCTTCCATAATCAATTTTATCTTTTGAAAAGACTCCTAAATCACTAAAAAAAGTGAAAACTACCCCATTGTTTTCGTATTGGATGCAACGCATCTCACTTCGAAGATTCGTATTATTTGTGAAATAATGTTCCAAATGACCACCGTTCATTTCTTTTGTAACTTGGCTTTACTTTAACAAAAAAAGTCCTTCTCGTCAAGCACTTTTTTATCCCCGAAAAAGATTTTTGTGATTCCCTTTGTAATTCTCTAGAAAATATTCCACATTTTCAAATGGAATGCTTTCTAATCTATATTTTCCATCACAGTTACAAATAATATAAAACTTTCTATTTTCATCATAGACTCCATAAGTAATTAAATCTACGATACTATCTAATTCAAGATTATAGTATGGATAAACGATTACCGTACCAATTTCTAAAGGTTTTAAAAGTTTTCTTCCTAAGTAACTAAAATAATAATCTGTATCGTCAAATCTTTTCATTTTACCAGTATCATTGATCAATAGCTTTAATAAATCCATTTTATAGTCTAATTGTGCAAAGGAAAAATCATTCAACGAATTATTTCGATTATATCCTTCGTCCTGTAATTCTTTTGCAATTTTTAAAATTGCCTTATCCACATATAAATTTTTTTTAAAGCCTATGAGTTCGTCTCTTTTAGATAACTCTTTTTTAAAAGAATGCACATTTCCTCCAGATGCAACTTTAAACCCATTTGTAGAAAAGCCAATTTTTACACGAGAAAAATCGTATCCTTTTGTAGCGTCTGCTAAAAATACATCCTTTTCAAGTTCAAATCGAACAAGGCAATGAGGAGGTTTTGGATTGATTACTTCTGCAGTCACGCCAATATATTGTAATAAATCACAAAACAAATATGCCCAAGTGCTACAAATAATTTCAAATTGGCTAATATTTTCCTTATCCAATCTGAAATGATATATTTCTTCTTTTTTCCTATTATCAGAATAAAAGAAACGCCAATCATAACTAAAAAGTTCACAAGTTTTCAAATAAATCCAGCGTACTTTCGTAAGCATATCCCAATCTGGATGAGATTCTATCATTTCCTGTACCATTTGTTTTAAATTCATCAGAATATCCCCCCCTAAAACAAGCTTCAAAATTCGTATTGAAAATTTAATCTATATCACAAAAAAATTGGTGCTTTTCAACGATTTTCTTTACTTCTTTTGCTTTCTTATCTTTTATCATAATATTTTTATATTTTGAATTATCTACATATTCATTCATTTTTTTATCGTGTAATAATCTTTCCATCACTTCCGATGGAGCTTCTAAAACCGTTTTTGTTGTAATCTTCACTTTTCCAGCATATTGAATCCACTCACCAAATTGAACTAAAACATTTTTAGGCAATGAATCCGTATTGGAAATCAAATAATTTAATATTTCCTCTGCCTTTATCCCTAAGTCATTTGCTTTTGCAAGACCCACAAAATCTATCTCATAAATCGTCTGATTCTTATCTTTAATACCTGTTAAAAATCGATCAAAATAAAGCTCATATTCCATTCTCTTACTACTTTGAGACACGATAATGTGAAAATCTTCCGTAACTTTTAAACTCGTATTTTCGTTTTCTTCTTTTATTTCTTCTTGAATCAAATCCAATACTAAAGCTCCAAAATGTGTCAATCTTAATTCGCTTGCATAAAAATAAAACCGTTCATTGTAATCTTCGGTATAAGCCCAATCCACTGTTATATCAATGATTCCTAAAGGGGCTAAATACCCAAAAAGGATAATATCAATTACTTCTCGTTCAAATTCATCAAAACCACAAGAATAAAACCAATTACTATATTCATCCTTTTTCGAAACATCCCCAATATATTTTCTTAAAAAATATACATCTTTAATCCGAATCATCCGGCTTAAATCACTAACCAAAACCCATTTTGAAATTGGCATCTTCTTTATAAAACTAATAACATAATCACGAGGACTCATTAAAGGACCATTACAATAATCAAATATACCACTTTTTACATATTCTAATTCATTTATACTTTTACTAGTTAAATACTCATTTAATAAGAATTTTGCTTTCTCAAGGCTATTCATTCGAACATATTCTTTATAGTTTTTACCAAGAGTCAAGTAATTATCCGAAATACTAATCACTTTCGCACTTAATAAAATCGTTTCTATTCCATTTATAATTATTGCATCGTTTTGATTTTTGATATCTTCTAAAGAATTCTCTTCATTTTTAGCTATTTCTTGATGTGGATAATTTTGATAGAATTTTAAAATATTACTTTTCGTTATCAATTGTTTTTTATCCGTAACTTTAACCTTATTTTGATTCAAAAATAGAACAAAATCGTCAAACTTTTGCATTGGATTCTCTTCATTTACTATTTCAGCAGCATATTCCAAAACTTGTTTTTCATCATACCCCGAAAAACGAACTTCAATAGCCGGAACCAACTTTAATAATTCCTCTTTAAATATTTGGGGTACAACACCATGAATCATAAATAATAAATCGATTTCAATTCTTCCCATCCAGTCTTTTTGAACATTATACTTTGAAAGGATTGCGTTTAATTCAGATTGGATTGGATGGAAGTTTTGTTTTACTAACAATTCCGTATATTCTAATTCAAAACCCTTTAATTGTTGAAAATACTCTTTAAGCCATCCATCTGTGCTATAAAAATCTAAAATTCCTTCTATCATATCCGCCTTAGGCTTACTTCCTTTATGACCTGTTTTATGATAATACTTTCTTACTTCATCTACATTTATTTGCCATAACAATTCATTTACTTCATCCATACACTTCATCTCTTTCTAAGGATTAGTATATTAAAATATACTTAAAATGTAAATGTTCTTTTGAAAATCCTATGAAAATTTTTCACTTAAAAGTTCCTTTTCTGTTATAAAAGCTCCTTTCACATAAAAAAAATGTTCCGTTTCTTTTTTTAAAACTTTTAAATCTTTCTTATAATGATTTTCTATTTTTTTTGCAGGATATTTATTTAAATAACGTTCTAAGTAAAAACGATGGATGAAATATTTTTCTTCTTTGAGGAAAGATAAAAATTCAAAAAATAATACAATGCAGATGAAATAATTGTCGAATTGAAATAAATAATTGACAACACAAAAAATGATGAAAACAATAATGGAAACTATTTTATAAAGGAATAAAGCCTTTGTATAAGGGCAAATTTTTTCCAATAAACTATGGAGAAAAACACTGCCATCTAAAGGAATCATAGGAATACAGTTAAAGAATAAAATCGTTGTATTATATAGTAAAAATGTTTGGTATGTAGAATCTAAAATGAATGAAAATTTATAAAGATAATAATAAATAACATATAAAACAAGCTGCATGAAAATCCCTGAAACAGAAATCAACATTTCTTTATGAATAGAAGAATTGATTGGTTTATCGATTTTGGTAATCCCGCCAAAAGGATAAAGCTCTACGTTAATGATTTTGTATTTACATAATCGTATTGTTATAACATGTCCACATTCATGTAGGAAAACAATTAGAAAAATGAGAATTGTTTGCTTAAAATAACCACATAAAAAAGCGACTAAAAAGTATAGATAGGTAGTAATATTAAGATGAAATTTGGTTAAGATAGTCTTCATAAGTCAGATACACTCCATCTTTTTGAAATACTAAATAGTATAATTTATCTTCTGTATTCCCAAGGATTGTATTCGCATCTATATAATCATATAATTTTAAATTTGTGTCTGTGATGCCCCCATACCAAATATCTACTCCATCGACTCCTTGAATAATGAAAGTGTTTCCGTAACCTTCTTTTTCACCCATATAAACTAATATGCCACTTGTTATAGAAAAAACAGGAGAAGAGGCACTTGTTAAAACTTTATATCCATCTAAGTAATCTTCTTTTACAAAATCACTTGCATTATTTATAGATACCGTTTGATTTTGAGGCTCTGTCACTGTAGGTAAAATATTTCCAAAAGTTTGATGATACCAGTTATTGATTTTCGTAAATGTAAGATTGCTTTCAAAAACATACTTTTTATATAATTCTAAATGATTTGAATCAAGTTTTATATAAATAGTACTTGCTAATAGAAATATAATACTCAGTAATATTTTTGTAAAATAGTTACTAACTCGTCTATCGTCTTTGTTTTCTTCTTTGATCTTTTCCACTACTCTATTTTTATGTCTCATAATTGCTAAGTCGATTTCATTCATGTGTTTCACCAATACATTGTATGAAAAAAAAAGAAAATTATGTTACATGTGATTTAATTTTCTTTCTCTTTCTTCTTTCGAATAAATACACCCACAGTAATCTTGACGATATAATTGATATTCTTTGGAAAATTCTATACTTTGTTTGTAGCCGTCCTTTTTCTTAAAGTCACTATAAAGGAAAGAAACCAAAAATTCTTCTTCCAAATTCTTTCCTATTTCGTTTATTTTTTGAGCATTTTTATATGGGCTAACGGTTAAACTAGTACCAAAATAATCAAAATGGTTTTTTCTAGCCATTTGGGCTGTTTTTCTTAATCTTAATTCGTAACAAAGAAAACATCTTTTTCCACCCTCTTTTTCTTTTTCTAATCCTTTGGCTATTTCTTCAAATGATCCAAAGTCATAATCACAATCGAAGAAAGATACAGGATACTTCGTTTTAAACTCTTTTAAAAAACGTTTTTGTTCTTCTTTTCTCTTGATGTATTCTTCTTCTGGACTAATATTTGGATTGTAATAAAAAACTGTTATTTTAAAATGATTCGCTAAACGAGATATTACAGCTGTAGAACAAGGTGCACAGCAAGTATGTAACAGTAATGTTGGCACTTCTTGTTTTTCTTCCTTCTTTTTTATGATTTCACACATCTTTCTATCATAGTTTATTTTTTCCATTTCCTATTACCTCTATCGTTTTTGCAAAAGCAATCCTAATATATCATTCCATAAATATTGTGTCAACTATATTCGCTAAAAGATATTTTATCACTAGAGGAATCTAAATATAATGTCCCTTTTTTTCCCTCAAGTGTAGCAAATATTTCAATATAATTGTTTAGTTTATCCATGTGTAATAAGTTGGTATAAACACTGTTTCCATCTGTCATTCTTAAGAAAAACCTTTCACTATCTATAACAACATCATTACTTGTCCAAGGAGAATATTCCATTTCACTTATTAATGCAATCACATCAAAATCTATGAAGGATAGTTTTTCAATTAATTTATTATAGTAAGAATCTGGTACGTAGTTTATTAGTATTGGAACACCATCCAGCTTATCGGATTCGATTTCACTTTTGTTTGTTAAGACTAATTTGTTATTGTTCCTGTTAAAGAATAGTGGAGTCGCTTCTGTTATTTCAATTGTTAGTGTTCCAAAAATACTTTTATGAATATTTACGGAGTCAATGTAAGGAATATTTAGAATTTTCGTTTCAATATCTTTCGTTTTTTCCCGAAATAAATATGGGTAATTTTTAAAACCCGAAGCTAAAATAATATCATTATCGCTAACATAACTATTTCCTTTAATGAAAATATGATTCGTCTTTAAATTCCATAAATATATAAAAATAAGAGAAAAAAGCAGTAAGAAGAAAACAATTTTCAAGATTGATTTCCATTTTATTTTTCTTTTCACTACTTTCTTTTTTCTCATTATTTTCACCAGTCTTTCAGTTCTTGTTCTAGAATTAAATCAATTTGATATTCTTTTTGTACTTCTTCTTTTATTAATTTTATCAAATCTCTTATGTCTTTTCCAGTCGCACCACCAACATTTACGATAAAGTTGGCATGTTTGTCACTCACACGTGCTCCACCTATTTGTTTTCCTTTTAAATTTAAGGCAGAAATGAATTTCCAAGTTGGTAAATCTGGAGCATAATTTCTAAAAGTACTACCAGCAGAAGGTAAGTCTAGTGGTTGGGAACTTTTTCTTTTTTCGAAACGATTTTTTATGATCTCCATGGACTTTTCTTTATTCCCTTTTGGAAACTCAAAAACCGCTGACAGAATAATTGTATTGCCAGTTTCTTTAAAGAAACTTGTTCGATAACCATGGGTAATTTCTTCTTTTCGTTTGGTTACTATTTTTCCAGTCTCACTTATGTATGTGACAGTCTTTAAATAATCAAAAGTACTTATTTTATAAGCACCAGCATTTCCAAAGATACATCCTCCAATGGTTCCAGGGATACCACTTGCCCATTCTAGTCCTTGTAATCCGTGATTTAGAATTTCAAAAGCCAAAGCATTGATCATCTTCCCAGCACCAACGGTTACGAATGTATCGTTATAAGAGACGTCATCGAATAAATCTAATTTTAGAATCACTCCTTCATAGAAACCATCGGATAATATAACATTAGAACCATTTCCTAAAATGAAATAAGGAATATTTTTTTCTTTTGCCAATGATAAGAAGGAAAGTATTCCATCTATATTTTTCGGATGAAATACGTATTTTGCTGTTGAGTCAATTTTGTAGGTATTGTATTTTTTTAAAGAAACATTTTCTTCTAATACACCATAACTATTTAATTCATTCATGCTATCAATTCCTTTATTTCATTATAAATGATAGTTGCACTATCTTTGGTATCTTCTTTTTCCATCGCGAGCTTCATTTTTAGTTTTACATCCGCGTTATTTAGTAATTCTGAAATGGCTTGATTTAATGTATCTTTCGATAAATCTTTTTCTTCTAGTAAATATATACATCCTTTTTCACTTAATTCTTTTGCATTGTAATATTGATGATTGTTAGAAACATTCGGACTAGGTATAATAATGGCAGGTATTTTTAAGGCTAAAATTTCACTTAGACTTCCCGCTCCAGCTCTTGAAATTACAATATCACTTATTTTTAAAAGTCCTGGTAATTCATCCATATAAGGATAAACATGTACATTTTTAGGAAAATCATTTTTCATAAATTCTTTATAATGAAATTCCCCCGTAATATAACATATTTCATAGTTTTGTAAACCCGCTTTTTTTAGAAATTCAATCATCTTTTCATTTAAAGAACCACTTCCTAAAGACCCTGCAACCACTGTAATTAATTTTTTATTTAAGGATAAGCCCATTTCTTTCTTATCTTTTTTAGGAATATTTAAAGCCCAGGATCCGCATGGATGTCCAGTATAAACAACCTTTCCTTTGGTTTTTAAATGATTTTTACTTTCTAAAAAGGTTACTCCAATTAAATCAGCATATTTACTAATCATTTTATTACTTTTGCCAGGAATACTATTTTGTTCGTGTATAAAAATCTTTATATGTTCTTTATGAGCCGCGACTAAAACAGGATAAGTAACGTATCCTCCCACTCCTATCACAATATCTGGTTTCTCTTGTCTCATGATTTCACGACATTTTTTAATTGCCTTAGAAACGAAAAAAACATTTTTCATATCTAATATAAGATTTTTACTAAATCCATAAATTTCTAAAGGAATATATTTATACCCTTTTTTAGGTATGATATCTTTTTCCATACGATTATGTGTACCAATGTAAATTACCTTTAGATTTTTTTCATTTTTCTTAAATTCATCTATAATGGCGAGGGCAGGATTTATATGTCCCATTGTTCCACCAGCTGTTACGATTATCTTCATAATTTTCGCTCTCTTTCTCTTATATTATACTATATTTTTAGAGTTTTTTTATAGAACTTTGTTAAGAAGCGTAAA
>CAYQKO010000037.1:0-10707 GCA_964418205.1 uncultured Muribaculaceae bacterium | reverse complement strand
ACTTTCAGTTTTGATATTTTCTCTTTTTAACTTTGATTCTGTTTGTGTAATGCGAAATAAATTTGCTCATGTTCTTCACTACCCATATTATCTAAAATATCTTCTCGATATCTTAAACCTTTTCTTTTAGCAATATCATCTGCTGTTTCACCATTGTATAAACCTTTGTAACCAAAGTTATGAAATCTATCAAAATTCTTAACACCAGCATTTTTTGCAGCTTGATTTAATGAATAATTGCCTTTTTTAGTTAATTTTCTCTGATAAAATCTCTTTTCATCTTCAGACAATTTACTATATTCTAATTCTGAAATTTCTTGTTTTCTTGTTTGAATAGCAAAATAGGTTTGTGCAAGTGCTATACTTTCTTTTTTGGAATCTCCATTTTGAGCAATTAAATAGCAAGCATATCTTGATAATTTGTAATCAATGACAGGTTTAGATGTTGCACCTGCTTCTACGATTTTCCTGACTTCAGGAAAATGGTCTGACACTAACATTTTACTAGTCTCACAAGCAACCATTGCTCTTTTTATAACATCATGAAAATTCTCCCATTTATTGTATTCTAATAAAGGCATTAACTCTCTAGCATACCAATCTCAACACCATATTCATTAATGTGTTTTATGCTTTCAAATGTTGTTTCATTGTATTCTTTTATCTGTTTCATTCATTACCTCCTTTTCTTTAAATTTAGGACACACTCAACAAAACACATAAATCAGCGAGACATTCCAATTAGAAACATAACATGCTTTTTAATTGAAATGTCCTTTTCGAGTGTTTTCAATTGGAAACTAACATTTCCTCTTATCAATTTTATAAAAATTCATTCACTTCTTCAAGTTAAATAAAGCACTTTCTGATTTTTTCTATGCGTGCGTTTAGTTTTTAATTGTACCAAACCTTTTTTAAAATGTTACAGAAATTTTTTTAGAAATGTTACATCTCATATTGAATATTATAAGTTTCATTGGGAAGCAATTCATTTTGTGCTTCTCATTTGTACTTTATATAATTTTTATATTGCTTCAATTCCTAACCGAACAACTCTAATATAGAAAGTTTTTTTTCTGTCAAAATGATGGAAAGTCTATAGACAAAATAGGAAATAAATGTTATAAGAATGTAGGGAGAGTGTACCATGCAAGATGATGTAGTAAGATTTTTAGATAGTATTTCCTATGAAGGAGAACGGGATAGTTTTATAGACTTAGAAATAGAGAAGGTTTTATTAAATAAAGCGAAAAAGTTTTTTGAAGTGATTATGGTACGTCCTAAGCCACTTCCATACCAAGCCTCAAGTGAATTGCTATTAGCTAGTAAAAATGGAATCCATGGAAAAGAAAAATGTATCATAACATTGAAATACAATGAGATAATGGCTCAAGATATTTTAGATTACTTAACAGAAATTCTAAAGATTTATAAAAGAAAGAAACCATCTTTAGGGAGTGTTTTAAGTAATTTACCAAAAGTATCGGATAAAGGAATAACTTTTGAAGTAGGTAATATTGCTGAAGAAGAAGAATTAAAAAAAGAATTCTATTATATGGAAGAAGAAATGGAATTATATGGATTTCATGACTTAACATTTACAACGTATATGAATGAAGAATTAAAAAAGAGTATTCAAGAAGAAATAGAACGTGAAAAAAAGGAAACGGTAGGAATAGAAGCAAAGCCAAAAATAGAAGGAAATATCATTGTGGGAAAAGAAATTTCAGGGGATTGTACAGCCATTAATAATATTATGGGAGAATCAAAAGGTGTTATTTTAGAAGCTTATATTTTTGGAATGGATACTTTAGAAAGAGAAAATATTAATATCATTACTTTAAAGATTAGTGATAAGACAAATTCTTTATTAGCCAAGATTTTTAAAAAAGATAAAAAAGAATATCAAGCTGTATTAGGAGCTTTGAAAACTGGAAATTGGTATAAATTTCAAGGAAATATAGAATATGATAACTTTGCCAAAGATTTTGTTTTAAGTGTACGTAATATGGAGAAAATAGAAAGGAAAGACGAAAGTTCTCATGATGATGCTGAACTACCAAGAGTGGAATTACATACGCATACAATGATGAGTGCTATGGACGGTGTGATAGATGCTTCAAAATTAGTTTCATCTGTTGCGAAAATGGGACAAAAAGCAATCGCAGTGACAGACCATAACTGTGTTCAAGCATTCCCTGACTTATTTCATGCAGTAGAAGGGTATAATAAAGGCAAAGAAGGCTCGGATCGTTTCAAAGTATTATATGGTGCGGAGATGAATATCGTAAATGACGACGTTGACTTTATTTTTAATCCAAAAGAGTATCATTTACTTAATGAAACCTATGTCGTTTTCGATACAGAAACTACTGGTTTTTACGCTGGTTCTGACCAAATGATTGAAATTGGAGCCGTTAAAATTCAAAATGGTAAAATTATGGACCGTTTTGATGAATTAATAGACCCCCATCGTCCATTACCAAAGAAAATCACTGAGTTAACTTTTATAACAGATGAAATGTTAGCTGGGAAAGACAATGAAGAAAATGTTACCAAGCGGTTCTTAGACTGGGCTGGAGACCTACCAATGGTTGCCCATAATGCAAAGTTCGATATCTCTTTTATGAAAGCTGCTTGTAACAAATATGGTTTTCCAGAATTTAATTGTACCGTTCTTGATACCATGAGTTTAGCTCGGATGTTACATCCTGAATGGCCAAATCATAAACTGCAAACATTAACCAAACGACTAGATGTACCTTGGGATGAAGAAAAACACCACCGTGCGGATTACGATGCCGAAGGGACTGCTTTATGTTTTTATAAAATGTGTAAAGTTTTAAGCGACCGTAATATTGAAACGACAACCCATTTATTAGAAGAAGTAGATATGGATGCACTTGTCAGATTTTCTTATCCTTTTCATGCTTGTCTCATTGCCAAAGATAGAGCTGGGTTAAAGAATCTATTTAAGATCATCTCCATTGCCAATACCAAATACCTATACAAAAATGAACAACCTAAAATACCTAGACGTGATGTAGAAAAATTAAGAGAAGGACTCTTAATTGGTTCGGGATGCATCAATGGGGAAGTTTTTGACAAGGCAGGAAGCAAAGAAGACGAAGAGCTTGTAAACATGATGAGTTTTTATGACTATATTGAAGTTCAGCCTATCAGTGCTTTTACGCATTTAATTGGCTCAGAAAGAAAATTTGCTAACACTTATGAAGCAGAGGAGTATCTAAAAAGAATTATCCGAGTTGCCAAAGAAGCAGGAAAACCAGTCGTTGCCACTGGAGATGTTCATAATTTAACAAAAGAGGATAAAATATATCGTGAAATTATTGTCAATCAAAAATTCAATGGAAAATTACATCCTTTAAATAGACGTGGTATGGAAGTTCCTAATATGTATTTAAAAACAACACAAGAAATGCTTGAAGATTTTTCTTTCTTGGAGGCTGAAGAAGCATATGAAATCGTTGTAGAAAATACCAATAAAATTGCACAGATGGTAGAAGAAATTGAAGTCATTATTGATACCAAAGGAATTCCTTTTGCGCCAAAAATAGAGGATTCTCAAATGATTGTTACCAATATGGTATATGAAAAAGCAAAAGAATGGTATGGAGATCCTTTACCATATCACATCGAAGAGAGAATTGCACTAGAACTTTATGGAGCGCCTTTTATCGAGGCAGTGAAAAAAAATGCACCTCAAGAAGAAAAAGAAATTTATCAAAGATTACATGATGTTGTTACAAAAGGACCTGATTCTGTGCAAAAAGAAATCTCTATATCCATACAAAAAGAGAATCCTGAATTAAGTGAAGAAGAGGCGAGTGAATTAGCCAAAAAGAAAATGACCGCGATTATTGGAGCTAATTTTGACGTGATTTATTTAATTGCTCAAAAACTAGTAAAACACTCGAATGACGAAGGCTTTTTGGTTGGATCCCGTGGTTCCGTTGGTTCTTCCTTTGTCGCGAACTTAATGGGAATTACTGAAGTAAATAGTCTAGCACCTCATTACCGCTGTCCAAAATGTCAATTTAGTGAATTTAATAATGAAAATGGTGAGCCTTTAGGAAATGAGTATAAATGTGGTTTTGATTTACCAGATTATAAGTGCCCAAAATGTGGAACGAATATGCATAAAGATGGTCACGATATTCCATTTCAAACTTTCTTAGGTTTTAATGCAGATAAAGTACCCGACATAGATTTAAACTTCTCGGATTTAAACCAAGCAAGTGCACATGAATATACCAAAGTTTTATTTGGAGTAGACAATGTGTATCGAGCTGGAACCATCGCCACGGTTGCTGAAAAAACCGCCTATGGTTATGTGAAAGGCTATTGTGAAAACAAAAATATCATCATGCGTAGTATTGAGATTGAAAGATTAGCAATGGGTTGTACAGGAGTCAAAAGAACAACAGGACAGCATCCAGGAGGAATTGTTGTTATACCAGGTTATATGGAAGTCTTTGACTTTACACCATTCCAGTACCCAGCGGAAGATCCAACAAGTGCTTGGCGAACAACACACTTTGATTACCATGCAATTGATCAAGATGTTTTAAAATTGGATATTTTAGGACACACCGACCCAACCCAACTACGGATGATTCAAGACTTAACGGGTGATGATATTACCAAAGTACCACTAGACGACAAAGAGACCATGAGTATTTTTACCAGTACAAAAGCTCTAGGTGTAACCAAAGAGCAAATCATGTGTGATACTGGAACACTCGGAGTACCAGAATTTGGAACACCATTTACCATTCAGCTAGTGAAAGATACCAAACCAACTACTTTTGCAGAACTTGTTAAAATCTCAGGTTTGGCACATGGTACGGATGTTTGGCTTGGAAATGCTCAGGAGTTAATTCAAAAAAACATCGTTCCATTCAGTAAAGTAATTGGATGTCGAGACGACATCATGGTTGAACTGATGTATAGAGGTTTAGAACCATTTAAAGCTTTCAAAATTATGGAGTTTGTTCGAAAAGGAAAAGCTAGTAAAGATCCAGAAACTTGGGCAGGATACGTAGAAACGATGAAGAAAGCAAATATTCCAGATTGGTTTATTGACTCTTGCTTCAAGATTAAATACATGTTTCCAAAAGCTCATGCGGCAGCATATGTAACAAGTGCTTTTCGAATCGCTTGGTATAAAGTTCATAAGCCATTAGTATATTACTGTACCTATTTTTCCACAAGATTTCAGGATTTTGACATCGATGCCATGTGTAAAGGATATGATGCCATTCGTTCCAAAATATTAGAAATTCAAAGTAAAGGGTACGATGCGACGAATAAAGAGTCTTCCTTATTAGAAACTTTAAAGCTTGCTTTAGAAGCTACAGCAAGAGGAATTCATTTTAAAAATATTGATATTGAAAAGAGCGACGGGACAAACTTTATTATGGATGAAAGTGAGAATAGTTTACTGATGCCATTTCGAAGTCTTGATGGACTTGGAGATGCGGTTGCAACACAAATAATGAAAGAAAGAAATGAAAAAGCCTTTTATAGCATCGAAGATTTTGCTATGAGAGGAAAAGTAAATCAAACAACAATAGATAAGATGAGGACTATGGGTATATTTGGAAGTATGCCTGAAACGAGTCAGCTTAGTTTGTTTGATGGATTATTTTAAAGGAGTTTTGTATGAATGATTTAGGTTTTCGGGTATATACCGTAAATGAAGAGGATAAGATAGAAGAAATTTGGGTTTCTAGTTTAGAAACCTATCAAACATTAAATCCAATGTGTATATTATCAACCGATTATGGATATAAAAAGGATTTAGAACAAAGAATAGGTTTTGGGGATGCCATTAATTTAATTCATGAGGAACATGGCTTGAGTAGTGAAATAAGTTGTTTTGGTGAAAGTCTAGGATTAAAATCGCCTGAGGAATTAGCCTATTCTTATGAAACGGAAAGTGAGCCGAGTTTTTTAACTCACCAACCAACCTTTATTTATGGGGATAATCTTGTGAAGTTTCAAAGTGATGCGGAAGAAAGAGAATTTAGAAAGCTTTATGAAGGGGATTACTCCTCATTAAGTCTACAACGAAAACCAAAAACAAACTTATATAAATAACTAAATTTTTGAGTAAGTGATATGGAGGAATCGCTTCATTTTATGATTGTTTCTTTTTACATAAAGAAAATTTTGAAGCAGAAAAAAATGATACTTGAGAGTTGTTTTAGGCTACAAATTTTCTTCTTGAACTTAGGGTTTAACTATGCTAAAATACATATAGTTTTGATGTAAGGAGGTTATATTTATGGCTAAAAATGAAAATAGACAATTTATCGGATTGAAATGTTCTCGTTGTGGAAAACAAATAAGACCAACAATCAAGAATAAGAAAAATACTCCAGATAAAATGGAAATGAAGAAATATTGTCCTACTTGTCATCAAGTAACAGTATTTAAAGAAACAAAACTTGGAAAATAGTGAGGAGAGTTATTTATGCAAATCAATATTAATGATATAAAAAATGGAATGACCATTATCATGGATGGCAATCTTTGTCAAATTGTTGAGTTTCAACATGTAAAACCTGGAAAGGGTAGTGCATTTGTTCGCATGAAATTAAAAAATTTAAGAACAGGGGCAGTTGTTGAAAACTCATACAATACCAATATTAAAATTGAAAGAGCACGAGTAGAACATAATCCAATGCAATTCTTATATGCAGATGGGAACAATTATGTTTTTATGAACACAGAAACTTATGATCAAATAGAAGTTCCGGTTAGTAAATTAGAAAATGAGCGTCGTTTCCTAAAAGAAGGTTTAGAAATCAAATTAGACTATTATGAAGGAGAGTTACTAGGAGTTACTCTACCAGAAAAAATTGAATTTGAAGTGGTTGAAACAGAACCAGCTGTCAAAGGAAACACAACAAATAATGCTATGAAAGATGCGAAAATTGAAACTGGTTATACCGTAAAAGTTCCTTTATTTATCAATCAAGGAGAGAAAATCATTATTTCTACTAGTGATGGAAAATATTCTAGTAGAGCATAAATAGAAGAATCGTCACGAAAATGTGATGATTTTTTTTGAAAAAATACAACAATTGTTAGGCTTTTGCATAAATTACACTAGAGGTGAATGAGATGGCAAATTATAAAGAGATTGTAACAAAAGCAGTCATTGGAAAAGCCAAAAAAACAAATAGTATGCATTTTTCTTTTACACCCGATGAAAACGTAAATACCGTTTTAGGTTGTTGGGTAATCAATCATAACTTTTCCGGTGTAAATAATTCTGGAAAAGTAGGAATCAATGGAGCTTTTGATGTGAATGTATGGTATTCTTATGAAGGGGATACCAAAACAAAAGTAAACACCAAACGATTTGCATATAATGAACTTTTAAAAGTTCCTTTAAAAGATTCAGCAACTTTAACAAATAATTCTGAAATTATGGTTCGAAGTTTACGCCAACCAACTGTTACAAATGTTCAAATAAGTGATGGTAACATAGTACTTGATATTGAAAAAGAAATGGGTGTCGAAATCGTTGGCGATACAAAAATAAAAGTTCCAATCGAGGACATGGATGATGATTATGAAGAAATCGCAGATGAAGAAGATGTAAGCGGAATCGATGAAGTAGATGAAAACTATTTAGGATAATGATTTCATCCGTCTTAAGTTTTCATGAGTTTAAAGGGTGCTAAGGCATCTTTTTTTTTGTCACATAATTTAGTATGGGAAATAAAAAAAATTCGTTGAATGTAACTTTTGAAAAACCGTACTTGCTTACCACTACGTATCCAAAATTTGATACAAGTTGGCATGTTGTTGCAACAGAAACAGGAGATTTGTACGATAAAAATGGAAAATATTACTATGCTTTATATTGGGAAGAAACGGGATCTACTGAAGTTGATTTTTCGAAAGGATTTTATGTTACTAAAGAAAATGCAATCGATTTTTTAGAAGAAAAATTGACTATAATAGGCTTAAATGATAAAGAAAAAAATGAATTTATCATGTATTGGTTACTATTTTAGAAAATAATGAACAAAGTTTAGTTTATTTTGAACTTACGGAAGAAAGAGAAGCTTATAATAAACTAATGATAACACCCAAACCGGATTCTTTCTTAAGATTAGCTATTCATGTGAAAAAAATAGAAGAACCTGTAGAAATTCAAGAACAATATTTACCTACCTTTGAAAGAAAAGGATTTGTCGCTGTAGAATGGGGTGGAGTTATTCATTGATTGATTAGAGAGTGTCAATTCAACACTCTTTTTCTATACAATACCAGTTTCTTTTGTTAAAATAAACTAGAAAAGGAAGGTTTGTATGAAAAAAGAAGGAAACAGACGATACTTAATAGGAATTTTTATAGTAAGTTTAATCATGATGATACCAATGCTTTTTTATTATGAATATTTAGGTCATGATACTGTTTTTCATCTAGCGAATATTGATCGAATTATAAATCAACTTAGTTTTTCCAATTGGCTTGTAAAAGAGCCTCTTAGTTTAATTGCCAATAACTTTGGTTATGGGACAAGATTTTTTTATCCACCATTACCACATTTAACCGCAGCTTATATTGGAAAATTTCTAAGTCTTTTTTCCATAAATAATTCTGCCTTAATCGCGATGAAAATAACAAGTTGGCTAACCGTTTTTCTATCTGGTATAACATTCTATTATTTAATAGAGAAACTATTTAAAAACAAGAATATTTCTTTTTTAGCATCTATTTTTTATATGAGTGCTCCTTACCATTTAGCAGATATATTCATTCGTGATGCTTTTTCGGAAATGTTTATGTTTATTTCTATTCCTTTGATTTTACTAGGTATTTTAGAAATATTAGATGGGAATCATAAAAAGTTCTATTTCTATTTTACCTTAGGTTATGTTCTCGCAATATATTCACATTTAGCAATGACTATTTACTTTACTCTTATGGTCGCGGTTGTTTTCTTACTAACGAGCTTTAAAAAGATTTTTACAAAAAAGAATGTGTGTTACTTTCTGTTATCAGCTGCTTCCATTTTAATGCTTACCGCACCCTTTTGGTTACCACTTTTAGAAATGAAAATGGGCGATTATGCAATATTTATTCCATATTATATGACTGGCAAAGGAGAAATGATCCATAGCTGTTTAAATATATTACAATATTTTTACTTCTTTCTTTCTCCTAGTGATGGAAGTATTCGCCATTATTTACCACTTACCATAACTATACTCATATTTATAAGCCTTTATGAATTTCTAAAAAAACATGAATGGAAAGATAAGACCCATTTATCCATTGTATTATTTTTCCTATTATCTTTTTGGATGACAACCAGTGCTTTTCCTTGGCAATATGCTCCTGACTTTTTAGGAACCTTGCAATTTCCTTGGAGACTTACTTTATATGTTCAATTCTCAGGAATCATCTTAGCAATGTATCCTTTAACCAAATGGACAGACAAAAAATATTTTACGAAAATCTTTTATGCATTCATAGTCGTTTGTTTGATAGGGTCTTTTTATCATACGTCCCATCTAGAAACCAAAGTAGCATCCACGATCGATTACAATTTAGGAACGGGATGGCAAACAGAATATTTACCAGCGAATACATTAAATCATAAAGAGTATTATGAGCAACGTAGCGAAGAGATACTTGTAATAGAGGGAAGTGGAACAATTAGAATCAAAGAAAATGATGTACCGTATTTAGCTTTTGAAGTAAGTGATGCAAGCGAATTAACCGTGGAACTTCCAAGATTATATTACCCAGGTTACATTTTAACTCATAATGACATCGAAATAGAATTAACCGAAAGTGCCTATGGTTTTTTAGAAGCTACTATTACAGAGGAAGGTCTTTATGAACTAAAATATGAGGGTACAGGATTCTTTCAATTGGGCTATCTTCTTGCCTTCTTATCATTATGTGAACAAGTTGCTTTATTTATCTATTTTAAGAAGAAAAAAGACAATCCAAAAAAGAAGGAAGTATATCTACAATAGGAAAAAAGTGTCAACAAAAATATATTGACACTTCTAATTAGATTTGTTATACTGAATAAGTCAAAGGAGGTTATTGTATGGCAGTGAAATTAAGATTAAAAAGAATGGGTTCGAAAGCCAAACCATTTTATCGTATCGTGGCCGCTGATTCAAGAAGTCCAAGAGATGGTAGATTTTTAGAAGTAATTGGTACTTATAACCCTGTAAAAGGCAGTGAAGTAGTTACGATTTCGGAAGAAAAAGCCTTATATTGGTTAAACAATGGAGCTCAACCTACAGATACTGTTCGTAGTATTTTAAGTAAACAAGGTATTATGAAAAAATACGCAGATCAAAAAGAATCAGGTAAGTAATCATGGAATTAGTAGAATATACCGAATATCTAGTAAAAAGCATTTGTAAAGAGCCTGATTTAGTTAAGGTAAATCGTTATGATACCGAGGAGGCTATTGTATTAGACATTTTAGTTCCTGAATCTTCTATGGGAAGTGTGATGGGAAAGGGTGGACGTAATATTAAAGCCATTCGTGTACTAGTTCAAGCTTATGCTTACATAAAAAAATTAAAAAAATTAGAAATTCATGTGGAATCCTTTTAAAATTGTTATTCGAATAGTAACAATTTTTTCATATCGTTCTAAGTAAATGGTAATGCATGTTTCTTTGCTAGAAAAAAA
>CAYQKO010000036.1:0-10753 GCA_964418205.1 uncultured Muribaculaceae bacterium | reverse complement strand
GATTTATGATGGAACAGTAGCACATGCAAATGGAGAATCATCAACGGATCGTTATGCTACAACAAGTAAATTTAACGAAAGCAATGCGGATAATATGTATGTAGGGTATATGTATACCAGTGGAGAAGCACATGGAACAGGGACCTCTTCCACCATTAAAACGGCTGTTGACACTTTTTATAAAGAAAAGTTATTAAGTTATGCAAGCTATTTCGATACAGAGTCTGGTTTCTGTGGAGATAGAAGCACATTAAATTTGATTACAGGAGTAGGAACAGGAACTGTAACAACCTATTATTCAGGATATTTAAGAGTAGTAGAAAGTACTCCAACATTAAGTTGTAGCAATTCGAGTGATTATTATACAGTGAGTTCAGCTTCGAATGGAAACAAAGTTTTAACTTATCCCATTGGTTTGATTACAGTGGATGAAATGATGTTAGCTGGGCATGCTGGAGGAGTATTTGATGGTGGTTATAATCATCAGAAATCGAATCCTAATAGTTATTTAACAATAGGAAGTACTTTTTGGAGTATGACACCAGCTGGAGGGTATTCTCCGTTTGGCCTTGACGTCTGGAGACCTCTAGTGTTCTCTGCCGTCGTTGGCGGCCATTTAGAAGACTCTAATCTGTACAACGAGGTCGCCGTACGTCCCGTCATCAATATAAAGCCTTCTGTTACGGTGTCTGGAAATGGAACAGCTTCAGATCCGTACAAAATACAATAGAAATTTGCAAAAATCCAAAAAATATCATATAATACTTTCACAGGTGATATATATGAAAATTGATTTTGTAGAACTTACACATATAGCAGTAAGACAAAGTCAGTATCCAGAGCCAAACTTAAATGAGTTTTTATTAGTTGGAAGAAGTAATGTTGGGAAAAGCAGTTTTATTAATGCTTTGATTGGAAGAAAAAATTATGCTAGAACCTCTAGTAAACCAGGTAAGACACAAACATTAAATTTTTATAACATAAATCATTCTTTCTATCTTGTAGATGTACCAGGATATGGATATACCAAATTATCCAAAGATAATGATCGAAAAATTGGCTTGATGATTGAAGAATATTTAAAAAACAGAAAAAATTTATCTCATGTATTTATGCTGATTGATTACAGACATAAACCTACAGAAGATGATATTTTAATGTATAATTTTTTGAAATATTACAATATACCTATCACTGTAATTGCAACAAAATATGATAAAGTAAATATGTCAGGAAGAACAAAACAAGATAAAATAATAAAAGATACATTAAAATTAGAAAATGATTTTATTCATTTTTCAGCAGTAACCAAAAAAGGAAGAGAAGAAATTTATAAAATTATCACAGAATCTCTTTCGCAATCTTGATTATTAGGCATATTTATGATAAATTATTAAGGAATTGGAGGAAAATCTCATGTTAGAAACAATATTACTAATTATTTCAGTTTTTTTAATCGTTTTAGTTTTATTACAAAGCAACAAAGCAAGCGATGCTGGTCAAATTATTAACTCAGTAAACGATAGATTATTTGGTGTCGTAAAAGAAAGAGGAATGGAACTATTTATTACTCGTTTAACGGCTGTCTTAGGATTAGCTTTTGTAATCATTTCTCTAATACTATTCTTACAATAAAAATGAAATATCTTAAAACATTTATATATTGAGGAATACAATTGCCTAAATTTTCATTTAGGTTTTTTTATTGAATAAAAATCTTTTAAACTTTCTTAGCAAAAGGTTCGCTTGAAAAAGCTATAAAACAATGTATAATTATTATAGGTGGTTACCATGAAAGAACAAATACTAGAAAAATTAGAAACGATATATGATGCGAAAGATCTAATTCAAATAAATGATTTAATGGGTTTTAAAACTCCAGAAGAATTAAAAGACTTACAAGATATTTTAGAAGAATTAGTGGATGAATATGTTGTTTTCAAAACCAAAAAAGAAAAATATATATTATTAAAAAATTGTCCTAGTTTAAAAATAGGAAAATATCAAGCAAATAAAAAGGGTTTTGGATTTGTTCTTTTAAATAAAGAAGATGATTTATATATTGGTGAAGGAAATGATGGAGGTGCAGTTGAAGGGGACATTGTTTTAGCGGAAGTATTGCACAAAGGTGTGAAACCAGAAGGACACATTATACGTATTCTAAAAAGAGAATTACAAAATTTAGTTGGTGAGGTCATCGAAACAAGAAAAGGCTTAGGAATAAAACTAGATAATGAGAAGATGAATTTAACTATCAAAATAGATAAAAAAGAATTAAATAGCTGTGTTCCTGGGCACAAAGTATTAATTAAACTAACCAAAGAATTAGGTCCAAAAAGATATTTAGGTTCCATTCTAAAAATACTAGGCCATAAAGATGATCCAGGGACTGATATCCTAAGCATTGCTTACAAATATAACATTGAACCAGATTTTAGTGAAGAAACAATGAAAGAACTAGAAGATTTACCAACAGAAGTGAAAAATTCAGAGTTAATAAATCGTACGGATTTAACAAATGAGATAATCTTTACGATAGATGGCAGTCATACCAAAGATATTGATGACGCGATAAGTCTTAAAACGGAAGGAAACAACTACATATTAGGAGTTCATATCGCAGATGTTTCAAATTATGTAAAAGAAAACACTGCATTAGGAGACGATGCTTATGAAAGAGGGACATCAAACTATCTAGCAAATACAGTAATTCCAATGTTACCCCACCAACTATCAAATGGAATATGTTCCTTAAACGAGGGTGTCAATCGTCTTACAATGAGTTGTGAAATGACAATCAATAAAGAAGGAAAAGTAATCGATTACAATATTTTTGAATCTTATATAAAAAGTCGTAAAAAAATGACTTATGAAGCAGTAAACGACATATTAATGCGAGACATAGTACCTAATGGTTACGAAGAATACGTGGAAATTTTAAAAAAGATGAATGAACTTGCCCATATCTTAAGAAAAGAAAAGATAAATCGTGGTTACATTGATTTTGATCTAGATGAACCTGAAATCATTCAAGACGAAAATGGACGTGCGATTGACGTTGTAAGAATAGAAAGAGAAGATGGGGAAAAATTAATTGAAGACTTCATGATTGTTGCGAACGAGACAGTCGCTACTCACATATATAATATGGATCTTCCTTTTATTTATCGTGTCCATGGAACACCAAATTCTGAAAAAATAGATGATTTTACCAATTTATTAAAAGCACTAGGATATACTTTAAAAACTAAAGTCTTAGATATGAACCCGAAAACAATGCAAAATATTTTAAACGAACTAAGTGATAAACCAGAATTTTCCATTCTATCTTCTATGTTACTAAGAAGTATGAAAAAAGCAGAATACTCAAAAGAAAATATTGGACACTTTGGCCTTGCATCGAAAGCGTATACTCACTTTACCAGTCCTATTAGAAGATTTCCTGACTTAACCGTGCATCGTTTATTAAAAAAATATTTAGTAGAAAAAGACTTTTCCATGTCAACAATCAGTTTTTTAAATACAAATTTAGTTTTAATTGCCGAGCATTCAAGTGAACGAGAAGTCGCATCACAAAATGCAGAACGTGATGTTGCCGATATGAAAATGGCCGAATATATGGAAAATCATGTAGGTGACATTTATGAAGGAGTCATCAATACGGTCACATCTTTTGGTTTCTTTGTGGAGCTTCCAAATTTAATAGAAGGATTAGTCCATATTAGTACGATAAAAGGAGATTATTACAACTATGTACCAGAATTACTAGCTTTAATAGGAAAATCCACCAAAAAAACATATCGTATTGGAGATAAAGTAACCGTAAGGTGCGTTCGAGCCGTAAAAGAGTCAGGTTTAATTGACTTTGAATTAGTGGAGGAAAAACATGGAGATAAAAAATAAAAAAGCATATTTTGATTACGAAATATTAAAAGAAATAGAAGCTGGAATTGAGCTTGTTGGAACAGAAATCAAAAGTGTAAGAAAAGGTTCCGTAGATTTAAGAGATAGCTTTGTAACAATCAAAAAGAATGAAGCTTTCCTTCTAAATATGTACATAGCGAAATATGAAGAAGGGAATATATTTAATCATGATGAAAGAAGAACAAGAAAACTACTATTACATAAAAAAGAAATTAAAAAGCTAAGAGAAGCAAAAGAACAAGATGGTATAAGTATTATTCCTTTGAAAATGTATATCAAAAATAATCATGCCAAAGTTTTAATTGCCCTTGCCAAAGGAAAAAAATTATACGATAAAAGAGAAAGCATCAAAAAAAGAGATTTAGAAAGAGAAAATCGGAGAATTATGAATGAATAATATATGTGTAGAGAATTTCATTTTCTAATTCAGAAAATAACGACTAACCTTGAGTTTTCCATAACTTAATGATAAAATGTTTTATGTGATAAACAAAGTTTCAAAAAGTGCACAAAGAAACAAAATAATATCACAACTCAAATTTTTATTTATCTTGGTCAAAGCAGGATAAATCATGAAATAGTTCTTCGTTAGAGAAGAACTATTTTTTCTAAAAATGTGATTTTTTATATTGATTTTGCTTCTAAAAATGTGATTTTTTGCATTGATTTTGCTTCTAAAAATGTGATAAAATTGTAATGGAGAGTGATAAAATGGCTGAATTAAGGAGAAAAATTGATAATTATTTAGTTGAGTGGAAAAATTCAAAAGATAAAAAACCTTTAATCATTAAAGGCGCACGTCAAACGGGTAAAACCACATCGATAGAAAAGTTTGGAAACGAAAATTATAAATCCTTTATTGAAATAAATTTTGTATCTATGCCTGAATATAAAACAATTTTTAAGGATGGTTACACCGTGGATAACATTACTAAAAATATTAGTTTGCATAAAAGTGATTTTGAATTTATTCCAGATGATACATTAATTTTTTTTGATGAATTGCAAGAATATCCTGATGCAGCGACTTCACTTAAATTCTTCAGTATAGATGGTAGATTTGATGTCATATGTTCTGGATCACTTATGGGTATTAATTATAATGAGATAAATTCCAACAGTGTTGGATATAAAGAAGATTATATTATGAGATCATTAGATTTTGAAGAATTTCTTTGGGCTAAAGGTTATAAAAAGGAACAAATAGAAGATTTATATACTTGTATGAAAGAAGTAAAACCCTTAACAGAAACTCAATTTACAGTAATGACGAATAATTTTAATGATTATATAATAACCGGTGGTATGCCAGAAGTAGTAAGTATGTTTATTGATAATAAAACATTTAGTGGAGTATTAAATAAACAAAAGGCACTACTAACCGATTATGAAGAAGACATAACAAAATATGCTGGTGGGCTTGATAAATCAAAAATATTAGATGCATATAAAAAAATTAAGGTTTTCCTTGGTAAGGATAACAAAAAATTTCAAATTACGAAATTACGAGATGGTGCAAGAAATAGAGAATATATTGGTGTTGTTGAATGGCTCGATAGAGCTGGAATAGTGAATATTAGTCATTCTCTAGATTATCTTGAAATGCCCTTAAAAGTAAATTATAATCCAGATAATTATAGATTATATTTTGGTGATACTGGTTTGCTGATCGGGTCATTAGATGAAGAATCACAAAAAGATTTAAGAGATAACCAAAACTTTGGAACTTATAAAGGATCCTTATATGAAAATATTGTTGCTGAAATGCTTAAGAAAGCTGGTTTTGATTTATATTTTTATAGAGATGAACAAAATAAAGTAGAAATGGATTTTATATTAAGAGATGAACAAAACATCATTCCAGTTGAAGTGAAAGCAACAGATAATGCAACGTATTCACTAAATAAAATGATAGATGAAAAACAATATAAAAATGTGAAATATGGAATAAAATTATGCAATAAAAATATTGGATTTAATGGAAAATTTTATACATTTCCATATTTTATGACGTTTTTCTTAAAAAGATATTTAAAAGAAAGAAATAAAAACTCATTGATTGATTTTAATTAGCATATGTTAGAATGTCTGTTTCAGTTATGAAAAAATAGTAACAACAAAGATTAAGTTTAAAAACTAAGGACTTTTTGCTAGAAATTTGGTACAATCTAAAATAAGAAAGAGGACATGAATGATGAAAATATATAATACACTTACCAAAAAAGTAGAAAACTTTATTCCAAACAAAGAGGGAGAAGTGAAAATGTATACATGTGGACCTACCGTGTATAACTATGCTCACATTGGAAATCTAAGAACCTATATCTTTGAAGATATATTAGAAAAAACGTTACAGTATTTAGGATTCGATGTACAAAGATGTATGAATATAACGGACGTTGGTCATTTAACTAGCGACTCAGATTCAGGCGAAGACAAAATGGTGAAAGGAGCAAAAAAGGAAAACAAAACGGTGCTTGACATTGCCAAATTTTATACCGAAGCCTTTAGAAAAGATACAGAAAAATTAAATATAAAATGGCCTGAGATTGTCTCACCTGCTACCGAAAATATACCAATGTATTTTAAAATGATTGAGAAGCTACTAAAAGACGGTTTTGCTTATCAAGCAGGTGGAAACATTTATTTTGATACCTCCAAATTAGAAGATTACTATCAATTAACAAATCATAAAATCGATGAAATGGTTGTTGGTGTACGTGAAGGTGTGGAAGAAGACAATAATAAACGAAATCAAGCGGACTTTGTCTTATGGTTTACCAAATCAAAATTTGATAGCCAAGAATTAAAGTGGGAGAGTCCTTGGGGTGTGGGCTACCCGGGATGGCATATAGAATGCTCTGGAATTTCTATCGCAAACCTAGGAGAATATTTAGACATTCACTGTGGTGCTGTAGACAATATTTTTCCTCATCATACCAATGAAATTGCTCAGAGTGAAGCTTATTTAGGACATAAATGGTGCAACTATTGGGTTCATGGAGAGCATTTAAATGATGAAACTGGAAAAATGAGTAAAAGCAAAGGAGAATTTTTAACAATTTCCTTACTAGAAGAAAAAGGGTTTCATCCTCTTTCGTATCGTTTCTTATGCTTAAATAGTCATTATCGCAAGCAACTAATGTTTAGTTACGAAATCTTAGAAAATGCTAGTCAAAGTTATACAAAGTTAAAGAATAAAATAAAAACACTGGAAAAAGAAGGTACACTAGATCAAAACGCATATCAAGAATTTGACAACAAATTCAAAGAGTTTATTGCCGATGATTTAAATACAGCGAATGCAATCACTCTAATTTATGATCTCTTAAAAAGCACAACAGATAGTTACACTAAATATGAATTAATCAAGTCTTGGGATAAAGTATTATCATTAGATTTAATAGAAACTAAGAAAATAAATCCAGAATTAGAAGAATACATTCAGAAAAAAATAGAAGAACGAAAGATTGCAAAAGAAAAAAAAGATTTCTTTTTAGCAGATCAAATTCGGGAGGAACTACTTGAAAAAGGAATTGTCTTAAAAGATAGTCGCGAAGGAACCACTTTCGAGATGAAAAATTGATTTACAATTCCTTTTTTTTTTGCTATGATTATGATAATAGAATAGAAGGAATAAAAGAGAGGTTGATCTTTTATGTATCAGAATATCATAAAAAAAATAAATTTATTAATAGAAATGTCCAATTCAACAAACACATATGAAACATTATGTGAAGAATTAGAAGTATTAACAAAAGAAATTAGTAGCTCACAAAAAAAATGGAATGATGCCCAAACCTTAAAAAATGACAGCAAATATATAAAAGCCAGTGATCGTTTAATTGATGAGAACATAAAAATTAGCCTTGAAAACAAAGTGAAAAAATATCAAAATCAAATGGAACTTTGTGTGGAAGAAATTGAACAAGTATCAAAAGAAGAAGAAGAATATCACGAAATAATCGAAAAGATAAAAGGAGAATTAGAATCACTAACAAGATTTTTAAATTCACTAGAATTAAAAACGAAGACAGTTGGAGCAAAAGACAAATCTTCTTATGAATTCTATCAAAGCCTAATAGAAGAAACAAGCAAGGAAATAGAGGATTTAAACGACCGTTTAAAAGCAAAACAAGAAGCTTACGATATCGTAAAAAAAAGATTAGAAAGTTATGGAACGGAACGAGTTGAACTTGAGAGTAAAATAAAAAGAGAACAAGAAAAATTAGATGAAACCACAGATTTCCTAGCTAATTTAGATAATTATGTTGACATAAAAATGAAACAGGAAGATGAAAAAAGAAACGAACAATTATCAAAAGATATAGAAGCTTTAGAACGTCGAAAATTAGAAATTATTACAGATCCTGTCTACATTGGACATGAGGCAATTGAATTTGTGAAAGAGGATGATGTAACAAGTGCTTTAGAAAAAGTAAAAGAACTTGTAACAATATTAGAAACTATGCCATACATGAATTATCATTCTGATGAACTTGAGGGACTTTTAGAAGAAGCCAAAGCGAAAAGAGATGAATTTGAAAACTTAATAGAGGGTAAAGATTATAACACCCACAACAAAAGCTTTATTACGAATCGAATAGATTACTTACAAGATAAATTACATAAAAAAGAGATAAAACGAGAGCAATTAGAAGCTGTGATACGAGAAATTGATATAGATGTAGTAAAAGAATTAATGAAGCATATAACAGAATTGCATAAAACAAAAGATGAATTACAATGTAATATTGAGAATTATAAACAAGTGATAAAGTTAAATGAAGATTTCAAAACACCTCGTAGAAAAGCAAAATTAAAAGCCGCATGGAACGAGAAAAACGAGGAATTGAGATTTTTAGAAACATTATTGAATCGTTATGAACAAGAATTAGAAAAGACTGTTATGGAATCAAAAGACTTAGAAGAGAATAACTTAATGCATTTGCATGATGAAATACAACAAATAGAATTTGAAATAAAAGAACTAAATAAAATGACAGAGACCACAGATAATGTTCAAGACATATTAGCAATCGAAAGAGATAAGACAGAACTAAAGAACCTTTCTGACAATGTTGAAATAATTATTGCAAGACAACAATATCAAAAAACGCCTATGGAAATTTTCGATGAAATAGAATTTGCTCTAAAATCAAAGGAAGAACCAGTAAAAGAAGTAGCGGAAAAAAAAGATGACTTTGTAGATTTATCAGATTACCGTATTGAAAAATCTTCATCTAACATAGATGAACTGGAAGATATTCCAATAGATGACGAACAACTGCCTATTCCAGAACCAATGATTGTAGAGCCTTTAAATCAAATGGAGGATTTTGAAGAAGAAAAAGAAGAACCAGAGGAAGAATTTTTATTCCCACCACGGAGTCAAAACATAGAAATTGAACCACAAAACAGTTGGAAAGTAATAAAAGTAGAACCACTAGAAGAAAAAAATGATGCGGTTGAAGCTTTGAATGAGGAGCCATTTATGGTAAATGATTTTGAAGATACAGGATACATTAGTTTCAATGATTTATTGGAGGGGAAAGACGATGAAAATTAGTCCAAATACAATAATTACTTTGGAAAATAATGAAAAATATGTCATATTAAATGAAACAACTTACGAAGGTGAAACATACTTCCTAGTAATGGGATTAGATGAAAACAAAGAAATTGTTCAATCCAATGTTGCAATTTTCCAAGAGGAATACCAAGATGCGGATATTTACGTTACAAGAGTAGAAGATCCCAATTTAATTATTGAATTGACCAAAATATTAAAGACTCAACTATAAAGAGTCTTTTCTTCTTGTTTTTTTCGAAAAATATGATATACTTAACTAGTAATCATTACTAGTTAGGGGAAGAAGATGAGAAAGTCTAATCAAAGAGATTTGATTTTAGATATTATTAATGGCTCTCATAATCATTATACCTCAAAAGAAGTATATGAAGAGGCTAGAAAAGTTTTACCAAACATTAGCTTAGGTACAGTTTATCGTAACTTAAACCTTTTAGTAGAAAAAGGATATATTATGAGAATCAAAACCAAAGAAGGTATGGATCGCTTTGATAATATCATGAATCAACACGATCATTTTATATGCGATAAATGCAATAAAATAATCGACGTATATGAGAAGATATCTATAGATAAAGATATATTACCTAGCTGTAATGTCACTTACTATACTGTTCAGTTTCATGGTATATGTAAGGATTGTTTCATAAAGGAGGAAGAAAAAAATGGAACTAAAAGGAAGTAAAACAGAAAAAAATTTAATGGCAGCTTTTGCGGGAGAAAGTCAAGCGCACACAAAATATGAATACTATGCAAGCCAAGCAAAAAAAGATGGCTATGAACAAATTGCAACTATCTTTGAAGAAACATCAAAAAATGAAAAAGAACATGCCAAACTATGGTTCAAGTATTTACATGATGGAGAAATTCCAGATACGGTGACAAACCTTAAAGATGCTGCAAATGGTGAAAACTACGAATGGACGGACATGTATAAAGAATTTGCTGAAGTAGCTCGTGAAGAAGGATTCACAGAGATTGCTTACTTGTTCGAAAGTGTCGGAAAAATTGAAAAACATC
Source organism: uncultured Muribaculaceae bacterium (assembly GCA_964418205.1). Taxonomy (GTDB): domain Bacteria; phylum Bacillota_I; class Bacilli_A; order RF39; family UBA660; genus Ventrenecus. The sequence continues at coordinate 219 of CAYQKO010000036.1, read as the reverse complement.
ATGAAGAACGTTACTTAAAATTAGTTGGAAATATCGAAGAGAATCTTGTTTTCGAAAGAGGAGAAGAAAAGGTTTGGATTTGCCGTAACTGTGGACACATCTATGTAGGAAAAACTGCACCAAAAGTTTGTCCAGTATGTAAACATCCACAAAGCTATATGGAAATTGAAGCAGAAAACTATTAATAAGATGATACTCATAGCAATATGGGTATTTTTT